>VGGT01000060.1 GCA_016868485.1 Bacteroidota bacterium | reverse complement strand
ATTGGGCCGCAGGATGGAGCAACTTCAACCCCAACCAGGCTGATTACAGCATCACATCGGAAGTATCGGTTACGGCCGACATCACCACGAATACCACCTGGACTAAAGACAAGGTTTATATTTTGAACGGTTACCGCTACGTGAAGGATGGGGCTACTCTCACCATCGAGCCGGGTACGGTGATCCGTGGCGACAAAGCCTCTAAAGGAACTTTGATCATTGCCCGCACGGGTAAAATCAACGCAGTCGGAACGCAATGTGAGCCCATCGTGTTCACATCCAACGAACCCGTAGGCAGCCGCACTTATGGCGACTGGGGTGGTGTTGTGGTTTTGGGAAGCGCCCTCATCAATGTGCCAGGTGGCACAGCGCAAATTGAAGGTGGTTTGTTGGGTGCTGATGCTGTTTATGGTGGAACCAACGACGACGATAGCTCGGGCGTGATGCGCTATGTGCGCATTGAGTTCCCAGGTATTGCCTACCAACCCAACAACGAAATCAACGGCCTCACCATGGGCGGTGTGGGTCGCCGCACCATCACGGAGAACATCCAGGTTTCCTATTCGGGCGACGATGCCTTCGAATGGTTTGGTGGAACCGTAAACGGCAAGTACTTGATTACCCACCGCGCTTGGGATGATGATTTCGACACCGATTTCGGATACAGTGGTAAGATCCAGTTTGCTTTGTCGATTCGCGATGCGGCCATTGCCGACCAATCGCAGTCGAATGGCTTTGAGTCAGACAACGACGGAACAGGCACGGGCAACACGCCGATCACTGCGCCCCTGTTCTCGAACGTCACCATCATTGGGCCTAAGGAGAACGGCACACCCGCTGCCTTGTACCGCCGTGCCATGCACCTGCGTCGCAATTCACGCACTTCGATCTACAATTCTGTGTTAATGGGTTACCCCACAGGCTTACACATCGATGGATCAGCGGCCCAAGGCAACGCCACCAACAACCTCATGCAATTGGAGCATGTGGTATTGGCCAATATGACGAACAATTTTGAGCAGACATCGGGTGCCAATACCTGGACGGGTATGGATGCGTATTTCAACAGCGCATCACGGGGCAACCAGACGTTCTCTTCGACATCATCGTTGGGCTTGGCACCGGGCTACAACAGCCTCACCAACCCTGCACTTTTGCCTACTTCAGGCAGTATATTGTTGTCGGGCGCTTCATTCACCAACTCGCGTTTGACCGATCCGTTCTTCATGCCGGTGAACCACCGCGGTGCTTTCGGAACCACCGACTGGTCGGCCAATTGGAGCAACTTTGATCCGCAAGTGACGCGCTATGACCTCAACGCGGTAGCGGCCAACCGCCACGAGCCAACAGGTTTGAGCATGGATTCTACCGGTGTTTCTTCAGGAGTGACACAAGTACGCGTTAACTACAATCCGGGTATGGGCAGCAATGCTCACTTTGTTCGCTACCGCATGGGTTCGGGCAGTTGGACCATAGAGCCAGTAGCACAACTTCCAGCCACTTTGAATTTGTCGGCCGGTATGTGGGAAGTGCAAGGAGGCAGCCGCGTGATTGGTGCCATGTACTGGTCGTGCAGTGGTTTCTACCGTGCTGCTGCGGTTCCCGTTCAGCGTTCGGTGGTGTTCCGTGTAAACATGACCAACCAAACGGTCGGTGCTAATGGAATGTATGTTGCCGGTAACTTTCAAGGATGGAATCCAACCGGTTCTCCCATGGTTGTAGATGCGGGCAACCCCAACATTTATCAATTCACCGCATTGGTGAATGCCAACACAAACATCGAGTATAAGTTTGTGAACAGCGGCGTTTGGGAATCCGTTCCTGCCACCTGTGCCTTAAATGGCAATCGCTTCCTCACCGTGGTGAATGACACCGTATTACCCGCTTTCGTGTACGGAAGTTGCGGATTAACACCTCCATCGGTGAGCCGCAGTGTTACTTTCCAAGTGAACATGAGTGGTCAGACCATTTCAGCCAACGGTATTCACATTGCTGGATCGTTCCAGGGCTTCAACCCCGGCTCGACCATGATGATGCTTTCTTCGACGCCCGGTGTGTACACCTACACCACAAATATTCCAGATGGCGTAACCATTGAGTACAAGTACATCAACGGCAATACATTCGCTTCGGTGGAGCAGGTACCTGCGGCCTGCGGTGTAACAGACGGATTTGGCGGCTACAACCGTGCGGCTACGATCACCAGCGACACCACACTTCCGGCGTATTACTTTGGCACCTGTGCGACAGTAGCCCCCGGAGCGATTTCCGGTATGGTGAGCTACGACAATACAGCTGCAACAGCGATGACCAACACTTCGGTGAGTTTGCGCAGTGGTTCAACGGTTGTTGCCACAGCCAATACGGGAAGTACGGGCAGCTACACATTCAACAATGTGGCCAACGGAAGCTACACCTTGTCGTTTGTGACCACCAAACCTTGGGTTGGTGTAAACGCTACCGATGCCTTGCGTGTGGCGCAGTTTGCGGCCCAACAGGTTACACTTTCACCGATTCGCTTCCTGGCAGCCGACGTGAATAATTCAAATACAGTAAACAACACCGACGCCTTGCAAATCTCTCAGCGCACATCCCAGCAGCGTTCATCCTTCACAGCGGGCGACTGGCGCTTCGAGAATCCAAGCATTACAGTCAGCAACAATCAGGTGACGCAGAACATCAAGGCGCTTTGTTCAGGTGATGCCAATGGCAGTGGCACACCCAATCTGAGCCTGCGCGAGGAGTTCACTTCGATGGATGAGATGGGTGTTGTTCGCACGAACTATGGTTCCTACTCGTTCAATATCGTATCTGGATTGGAGACGCGTTTGGGTGCAGCTACGGTAGTTGTTCGTTTGCCCGAGGGTGTTGTGGTTCGTAATGTATCCAGCCTTCTGGCTTCCGACGCGGTTCAATTCACACAACAGGGCACTACTTTGTTCATCAGTTGGTTTACACTGGCCGATTGTCAAGTTTCGGCCGGATCACCTGTATTCCGTGTTGAGGCTCAGGGCGAAGGGGAAGGCGTGTTGATGGTGAGCAGTCAAACGGAATTGGCCAACGATTGGGCCGAGCCATTGGCTCATCATGGCCTACGCGCCCCACGTTTCGTGAAGTCGAGCTTCGATGGTGTTTCGGTATATCCAAACCCTGTTCGTGACCGTGCATTGGTAACCTCCGAAACCAACACAGTCGTGTTGAGGTACTGGATGTAGCCGGACGTGCGCTTTACACCACAGCAGCTTCATCGATGGGTGTTTCGATTGACCTGAGTGCATTTCCAGCCGGTCAGTATTTGGTTCGGGTGACCACAGACTCTGGCATACAAACAGAGCGCATCGTACGCTACTAATTGGTTTTTCATACGCTACTAATTGGTTTTTCATAAGCTACTGATAAGTTTTTCGTGATTGGAAAGGCGCCTCCGTTTGGGGGCGCTTTTTTTAAAACAGGATTTTGTTGTGATTTTAGGCTAAGTCCAACCAGGAGCCTGGCTGAACATAGGGAGCCTGGCTGAACATAGGGCCACTTAACAAGCCTTTAATATTGAATCTCTATTTTTACACCTGCTATGCATCAACCCATCCGTATGTTTCTTTCTTTAATATTTGTTGGACTGCTTTCTTGTCAGTCATCAACCCCAAGCAATTCAAATGAATCTCCAAATGATCCGGTTGCGATTCAGGCGGAGGCTGCCTCCCCAGCCAAAAAATCGGTAGAGCAAGGCTGGCTGCCCGAAGAGTATTGGGATGAGACGACCCGAAATGCCATCAAGAAGCAAATCATGCCCTACCTTCATCGATTGGCACCCGGGGCAACACACGAGAATAAGTTCGACGAGCAATATGCCGAGTTCTACCGGACAGCAGGAGATACCTACCGCTGGCGCTACATCAAGCCCGATGAAAAGGGGGGCTGGCATTGGATGATTGACCGACCTGCCGCCAGTTTTGACCAAAGCCGGACCGCCATTGCCGGACATTTAACGTTTCGAAAAAAGGACTTTTTCATCGAAAGCTATGAAGAAGCGTTTTGGATGTTCAAAATGCCAGAGGAGGAACTACAGGTTAAATCTCTATATCTTTTCAATTTATACACGCGTGGAGAGGCCTTGGAGCCGTTTTATCGCATGAACCGAGGTACCGACTACATCGAGTTTCCAGATAATCAAGTATATTATAACAAGAAAACGCGCAAATGGGAGCCAATTGCCCAATAAGTAGGTCAATCAAAGTAGACTAACAACTTCTATATTGGACCCATCTCATATTGTGGGCATCTAATCGACCTTTCCGTGTTTCTGGTGGTAGCGCCACCAACGGTCAGGCATTTCACCCCGTGTGGCGGTTCGGTAATCAGCATATGAACAAGGAATGAGCATTCCCCTTTCTCTATTGCTACCGGGTTGCGCGGGAGACGCGATTTCCATCCACCAGCGGCCCGTCTTGCGGCTTTTGTAGAACACAATGCTGTGGTTGCCCGAATTGAGGCTGGTTACATACCGGATGTGGTGCATTTGATTCTTGCGTGGCACATCGAAGGATCGATGGGCATGACCCTCCAGAAAATACCAGATCGCCTGAGCAAGCGTCTCAGCACCCAATAGTTGTTTGTCGTGCGCCGGGTCGTAGCTAAAAAACCCGATCGATTTGAGCTTTTCATTCAATCCTGCGTAGCGGGTAAGCTGACAAAGTTCATGGCCGAAGAGCCCACTGGGGGTGGAATCGGGATTTCCGGGCATATCACTTAAACGGATGCAAGAAGCATCGACATACATCAGGTCGGCCATACGAATGGCGGGCTCCGCTTCTTCGGGGGCAGCACGCAAGTCGCCCAAACGCATCGCATCAAACAACAGCCGCCCAATCATCTGAACCTCATCGGGATTGTTCAGATAGGTTTGGTAGCCGAGGTTGGTGTAATTAAACAGGTGCGAAGGCTTATGAGTAACGATGCGCATGAGGACATTCCGTAGGTCAATAGCATCTTCATCTTCGGCAGGGGCCTCGCCCAAATGAAATCGAGCATCGATACCGAGTAATTCAATCGGATGAAGATTCTTTTCGAAGGCGCGGAACTGGCCGAAGAGGAGGTCGCGGCTACCGCCCAGGACAACCGGGGTGAGCCCCATGGACTGCAATTCATGGCAAACCTCTGCCAATGCCGAATAAGTGTCTTCAGGTGTTTCCCCAGGTATAAGATTGCCGAGATCTACCGCTTGGAGTTCAGCTGTTGTGCGATATAGCCTATAGAGGCAGCTTCTGAGGGCATCCGGGGCTGTGTGGATGCCAGTTTGTGGAAAGTGAGGGCTTTCAGGCACCCCCAAAAGCGCCAAAGTTTTGCCCTCTAATTCCGGGAATTGGGTGCGGTGAATGTCGATGACCGATGCCAGGAAATTGGAATGGGTCGAAAAATACCGTTCTTCCAACCAATCAGTGTCGACTGGAGCGAAGTAGGAAACAAAATCAAACGACATGCCGGTTCGGCGGTTTCTTGATCAGCGATTTCTTGATCAGCGATTTCTTAATCGGCAGTTTCTTCTAACGGCGCGTGAGGCTTAGGTTGAGGTTCACCGGCACACTTTGTCCTAGTACGCTATAATTAGCGGTGGTGGTTACCTGCTGGAAATTCTCTTCGTTTTTCACCACGTTAAAGGTAAGGGTGCCCGCGGAGTCCGTAAGAGTAATTTGGTTGGTGGTGTTGGTGAATGTACCTGTTCCAAAGAACCGCACCGAATCGGGGGGAGGAAAACCAGGTATCGACAAGTTCGGTAAGAACCGAATATCGTATACCGCTGTACGGGCGGGGGTATTGAACGAAATGGTTCCTGCATTGTTGGCCGTTCCATTCACCGGGATCGGGCCGATTATGGGTACCGTAATATTGGCAGAGTAGGTGAGGGTACTCACCGTCCAATTGCCATTGAGGCGATCGGCATAGATTTCTTCTGGGGTCTTTTCGGGGTCTTTTTTGCAGGCCACAAAGCTAAACAGTAACAGGAGGGCAAGGAGCTGGATGTTTTTCATAATGTGCATTTAAACAATGGTTGGTAAAGAATTTTTGGGTTGATCGACAATTGTAGAGGAGACCTTTGAGGGGAGTGCTCGTTTGATTGGGACTAGAGTGCTCGTTTGATTGGGACTGAAGTGCTCGTTTGATTGGGACTGAAGTGCTCGTTTGATTGGGACTAGACAAAAGGCAGCATTTTATGATGCTAAAGTAATGAAGAAATAGGAATCAACCACCAAAAAATTCGGAAGATCATGGGGTGTACTTTTTAATGGCCGTTAAGAGTTCATCGGCAAGCTGTTCGGGCGGCCCTATGGCTTTTAGGTGGATGTGTGCTTGGGCGTAGATGGAACGCCGTACTTTATATAGCTTTTGTATTCGTTTGAGCGTTTCTTGGGAAGAGTCAGCGGATGATGTCGATGTTGGGGAGGCGAGAAGCGGACGAAGCTCAGTATTTTGGGCCAATCGTTGAGCGATTGCATCGGGGTCCACATCGAGCCATACGACCGTGGCACTTTCCCGTAATTTGTTCATTTGGTTGTGCCAAACGGGGGTTCCGCCGCCGGTGGCCAATACCAATGAGGCGGGTTGTGCCAAGAGCTGTTCTAAAGCATCCCGTTCATGCAACCTGAACTGCTCTTCGCCCCATGCCTTAAACTGCTCAGAAATCGACATCGACCAACGAGCCACCAAGAAGGCGTCGAGATCGTGGAATGCCCATCCCAATAAGTGGGCTAGGGAGCGCCCCACAGTACTTTTCCCCGATCCCGGCATGCCCACCAACGCGATTTTGTGCACCTTCATTCGATTTCCGTCATTGCTTCGATTTCCGTCATTGCTTCGATTTCCGTCATTGCTTCGATTTGCCTAAATGTCGTGATCCTTATAGATTTTCCGATGATGATTCTTGGGTTCAATCGATACCGCCATTCTCAGATCAGCTATCCCTTAATCAGATCAGCCTCTATTTTACCCAGATGCTCACACCATACCCGCGTACTTTGAGCATGCTGAGGACTCACTGTAAACGGATGCGGGGGTCAAGCCAAGCATGGATCAGGTCAACCAGCACATTAATAAACACAAAAAAGAAGGCAACCAACAAAACGCATCCCATAACAACAGGCATATCAAAGTTCATTAAGGCATCAACCGTCACTTTTCCCAGGCCGTGCCAACCAAATACGTATTCCACAAACACAGAGCCCGCAAGAAGGGAGGCCAGCCAGCCTGAAATGGCGGTCACCACCGGTGGCATGGCATTGGGTAATACATGTTGAAGGTAGACATCACGCTCGCGGAGGCCCTTGGCCCGGGCGGTTCGGATGAAGTCGCGGTCTAAGATGTCGAGCACAGAGCTGCGGGTGAGTTGCACAATAATGGCCAGGGGTCTGATGCCCAAGGTAATGGCCGGTAGAATGAGGTGGGAGGGCGCCGGACGTGGGCCCGCGAAAGGGTCGGTCAGCAACCAGCTGCCCGTCATGGGCAGGCCGGTCCACCCCCGCCACAAGTAACCAAACAGAAAGGAAATGAGGATGGCCGCGAAAAAGGAAGGCACCGAAATGCCGAGTACCGACACCGTTTGAATGCCCTGGTCGATGGATGTGCCCACATATTTTGCCGCCAGGCTGCCCAGGAGCACGCCCAGCAAAGCGGCCATCAGCATGGCGCTCAGCGACAACAGAAGAGTGCCCGGTAGGGCCGAAGCCAGCACCTCCGTTACGGGTTGACGGGTCTGATAGGATCTCCTGAGGTTGGGGTATTTCAGCAGCAAGATGCTGTTTTGGGCACTTAAAAGCACGATTCCGCCGTGTTCTTGGGCATAATCATGGCCCTCCTTAGTTGGGTGGACAGAAACAGGAGATAAGTCGTTCATATAGCGCAGATAGCGCTGCCAGGGAGGCAAATCGAGCCCCAGCTCGCGACGAACCGACTGTAGAGAAGCCAAATCCGATCGCTGCCCGAGGGTCATCTGGGCCCCATCTCCGGGCAGCACCTGAAAAAGGTAAAATACCAAACTAACGACCCCCAGCAAAACGGCCAGGCCGTTGAAGAGCCGACTCAGGATAAATCCCGCCATCTTAAAAAGGGCTCGGATCTGATGCGCGCAGGAAGTCGGGGTCAGGCAAGGAAGATGCCGGCCACTTGTTCATAATCACTCCTTTCTTCAGGTACATCAGGCCCGGACTCGAGCGAAGCATGGTCTTGAGGGTGGTTCCATCGGTGATGAACAATGGCCAACCCAAGCCATAAGTCGTTTCGAACGATTGAATTTCTTCGGGTGTAGAAGCGGTGAGAATGGCAAACCGAATGCCCAGCGAGTCAGCCGTCGAACGCATCGCACGCAATGCAGGCCATGCATCGGCCGGACCATCACTCAAAACGCGGGCAGTCACCAGCAAGCAGCGGTCGGCCAGAATAAAGTCCTCCGTATAGTCTTCGCCGTCCAAATTGGAAATGCTGAAGTCGTGCACCGGGGGCTGATAGCCCTTGCTCACCAATACCGATTTGCGGTCTACATATTCAGCGCCTTCAATGTCCCAGGGGGCCTGTTCGGTGGTGAATTCTTGTACCGTTCCATTCACTTTATAGTACCAGGTGTCGCGGTACACATCCTGAGGGGCTCCATCGGGCACCTTCATGCCTTCTGGGATGCTTTTACCGACAGCATACGGAAGAAAATCGAACAGGGGCAAGTTTTGGTAGGTATACACCCCTATACCCAAGCTCAACAGGCTGAACACAGCAAAAATGGGGGTAATTACCCTACTTGGCCCCAAAGGCAGCAGATTGTGTTGGCGCCAAAACAACCAACCGATGAGCACGAGCAGCATCACATCTTTCGAGAAGGACTGCCAGGGGGTGAGCTTGAGGAAATCGCCAAAGCATCCACAATCGGTGACCTTATTAAACCAGGCCGAATAGAAAGTGAGGAAGGTAAAAAACACCATCATCAACAAAAGCGACCAAAGGGTGAAGCGCTTTTGCCATCCCAACAACAAGGCGATGCCCAAGGCCATTTCAGCCACACAAATAAAGATGGCCAACCCAGTGGCGATTGGATTTAAGAAATCAATCCCGAATACGCCGAAGTACTCCTCAAGTTTATAGCCAAACCCCTTGGGGTCATTGACCTTAATAAAGCCTGAGAATATAAACAAAAAGGAAGTGAGAACCCTAAAAATATGGGTTTTGAGGATGA
>VGGT01000059.1 GCA_016868485.1 Bacteroidota bacterium | reverse complement strand
ATAAGCATAGGGGATCGGAAGGATGCCAGCACTGCCCCAAGGCGCACCCGAAACGGGAGTGATGGCTGATTGAGATGGGTTCACCTCAACTAAGGGATGGCTAGGCAAAAAGGGTGCAAGGTGAGCGGCTACGCCAATGGGGCCCATACCGGGTCCGCCACCACCGTGGGGTATACAAAAGGTCTTGTGGAGGTTGAGGTGACAAACATCCGCGCCAATGAGCGCCGGACTGGTGAGGCCTACCTGGGCGTTCATATTGGCGCCATCCATATACACCTGCCCTCCATACTCGTGGATGACGCTGCAGATTTCGCGAATGGTGGTCTCGAACACCCCGTGGGTCGAGGGGTAGGTCACCATCAAGGCGGCCAATCGATCGGCATGCCGTGCCGCTTGCGCCTTCAGATCATCCAAAGAAATGTTGCCGCGCTCGTCGCAGGCCACCACCACCACCTGCATACCCGCCATCACGGCCGAGGCCGGATTGGTGCCGTGGGCCGAGGAAGGAATCAATGCGATGTTTCTGTGTCCATCGCCCCGACTCAGGTGGTAGGCGCGGATCACCATTAGACCGGCATATTCGCCCTGAGCGCCCGAATTCGGTTGCAAGCTGATGCCCGGGAAACCCGTCACCTGACGCAAATCCTCGGTGAGCATATCGAACATGCTCTTGTAGCCCTTGGCCTGCTCAACAGGTGCAAATGGATGCAAATGAGCAAATTCGGGCCAGGTTACGGCGATCATCTCGGTGGTGGAATTCAACTTCATGGTGCATGAACCCAAGGGGATCATGCTGTGGCACAGCGATAAATCGCGCGATTCCAGTCGCTTAATGTACCGGAGCATCTGGTGTTCGCTGCGGTATGAATGAAAAACAGGGTGCTGCAAAATCTCATCCTTGCGTAAAAAATCAGGATGAATGAGCCCCTTAGATTCCTTGTCAAGCGCCCCCAAATCGACCTGTTTGCCGTTGGTGATGGCCGCAAATACCAGGGCTACTTGGGAGAGTTGCGCGAGGCTGGTGGTTTCATCCACCGAAACCCCTACTTGCCCGGGCACCAAAAAGTTGAGGTTGATGCGTTTGCCCTCCGCTATGTTCTTGAGTTTCTGGAGTTCTTCCTCGGGAAGTTCCACCTGTAGGGTATCGAAATATTGGGCATTGACCTGCTTAAAGCCCATCATTTGGAGGGCAGCATCGAGCACAGCGGCGCGCCGGTGGATGCGCAGTGCGATTTGTTTGAGCCCGTCCGGCCCATGGTAAACGGCATACATCGACGACATAATAGCCAAGAGTACTTGGGCGGTACAAATATTAGAGGTCGCTTTTTCGCGCCGAATGTGTTGTTCGCGTGTCTGTAGAGCCATTCTGAGGGCCACCCGACCATGAGCATCACGCGATACCCCAATCAACCGACCCGGTAAATTGCGTTTGAATGCATCGCGTGTGGCAAAATAGGCGGCGTGTGGACCGCCATAGCCCATGGGCACGCCAAATCGCTGCATGCTCCCCACCACCACATCGGCACCCCACGATCCGGGCGATTCGAGCAACACCAAGGCCATCGGATCGGCGATCACCGCCACAAAGATTTGCCGTTCAGCTGCCCTTTTCACCATTTGCTTGTAGTCGCGTATCCGTCCGTATCCATCGGGGTACTGAAAGATCATCCCAAAATGATCCTCATCGAATCCAAAATCATCCACGCGTCCAAAAACCAATTCGATACCCAGGGGCTCGGCGCGCGTCTGCAAAACCGCCCGTGTCTGGGGAAATACTTTATTGGAGACGAAAAATTTGCGGCTTTCCGCCCGGTTTCTTTGAGCGAAGAGCATCAACATCGCTTCTGCAGCGGCTGTAGCCTCATCGAGTAGAGAGGCATTGGCGATATCCATACCGGTGAGGTCGCACACCAAGGTTTGGAAGTTGAGAAGCGCCTCGAGACGACCTTGGGCAATCTCTGCTTGATAGGGCGTGTATTGGGTATACCAACCCGGATTCTCTAAAATGTTCCTTTGAATGACGCCCGGCACCTGAACGGGGTAGTAGCCCATTCCAATATGGCATTGATACACCTGGTTTTGATCGGCCAGTGCCCTCAAATGCTCGATCAGCTCCTGTTCATTCATGGGAGCCGGCATTTCCATTTGGTCCAAGCGGCGAATGCCTTGGGGGATGGTTTGATCGATCAATTCATCGACTGAGCCCACACCAATGGTGTGCAACATGGCACCGACATCGGATGGTCGTGGACCTAGGTGGCGTGACTGAAAATCGGATGGGGTGGTATGGTTCATTGCCATTGATAATATAAAATCGCCGCAAAAATACGGCTTTCATTTTCTACATTGTACGGCCTTTATTTTTATGTACACCACCCACATCATGCAAGCCTTCATTTTTTGTACGCGATGGATTGAGCCGACCTCCAAGTGGCTGTTGATGCCCTTATTTATGTTCATTTTTGCGCACGGACAGAATTTCGCATTGGGCCAACCCCAGCCATTCGAGTGGGCAGATCATACGGTATCCGCCGGGCGCTCATGTGCCCTTCCATTCACCCTAATCAATGTTTCCGTGGGCTCCGTAGATGTTGCGGTCGATGGGCAAAAAACCAAGCAGCCGCTTCACCCCGCTTGGAGCCTACTGCCCCCCTTATTGGCGATCCTATTTGCCCTTTGGTTTCGAGAAGTTTACAGTTCACTTTTGGCCGGCGTACTGGCGGGGAGTTATCTTCTCGCCTACAGCAGCCGCGGTGCGATAGAGGCCATTGGGGTCGCACTGGGCGATTTCCCCACCCAACATTTGATTCCGGCGCTGAGTGATGCAGACCATCAGTCGATCATTGTCTTCTCCATGCTCATCGGCGGGATGGTCGCTTTGGTTAGTCGCAACGGCGGCATGCAAGGGGTGGTAGAAGCCCTGGCTCGTCGTGCCAAAACCCCACAATCCGCCCAATTCATGACCTGGCTCTTAGGCGTGCTGATCTTTTTCGACGACTACGCCAACACACTTTTGGTTGGAAATACGATGCGGCCCGTGACTGATCGTTTAAGGGTATCGCGCGAAAAACTCAGCTATTTAGTGGATGCCACCGCCGCTCCTGTGGCCGCTATTGCCTTCATCAGCACCTGGATCGGCGCCGAAATCAGCTATATTGAAGGGGGATTAGAGAAGCTCCCAGTGGTCGGTCTTGGCGCATATCAGGTATTCCTCTACTCGCTCTCCTATGCCTTCTACCCCATTTTTACCCTGATTTTTATGCTGTTGATTATTGGGATGAAACGCGATTTTGGCCCGATGTTCGCTGCTGAATGGCGTGCTCGTGCAGGTGCTTCACAACGGTCCACCCCTACGGCCTCTGGTTTGGGGAATTCGGTTTCGGGGGATGCCCATGGGGTCGGGGGAGAAACCCATTTGGGCGATGCGGGTGCGTGCGATGCGGGTGCGGGCGGTGCGGGTGCGGGCGGTGCGGGTGCGGGCGGTGCGGATGCGGGCGGTGCGGGTGCGGGCGATGCAGATTTCAGCATGGCGCCCGGACTCACTCCATCTCCTTGGCTGGCCATTATTCCGGTTTTGGTGGTGGTGTTATTGGTTTTATTAGGCCTCGCCGCTACGGGCTATGAGGCCAAAACATGGGCCGATTCTACTATTCCACGCTCTCAAAAGCTCTCCATCACAATCGGAGGGGCCAATGCCTATACTGCGCTGCTGTGGGGATCATTCGGTGGACTCCTCACAGCGGTTGCACTGAGCCTATTGACCCGCAGGCTTTCGGTTCACGATGCAGTAGAAAGCGTCCTCAAGGGATTCAAGACCATGTTGGGTGCCGTAGTCATCCTTATTCTGGCCTGGGTATTGGCCGGAATCACCGTAAAACTCGAAACAGCGAACTTCCTCACCCAGCAGTTGTTGTCGGTCAACCTGGGTCCGGGCTGGCTTCCTGCCCTGACTTTCGTTCTGGCATCATTGGTTGCCTTTAGTACGGGCACAAGCTGGGGCACTATGGCCATCTTATTCCCGTTGGTCATCCCCGCCTCTTGGCAGCTGACTGAACAAGCGGGCATACCCCATGCCGAAGCTGTGGCCATTTTATGCAATGTCGTGAGTACGGTTCTGGCCGGAAGCGTGTTGGGTGATCATTGTTCGCCCATTAGTGATACCACCATCATGAGTTCGCTCGCCTCAGGATGCAGCCATATCGAACACGTACGCACCCAGTTGCCCTATGCCCTCGTTGTGGGTGGCGTTTCGATCGGAGTGGGCACCCTGCCCACAGGATTCGGACTACCCCCTTGGATTAGTTTCATGGCCGGCACCATCATCATGGCATTGATCATTCTGCGCTGGGGTAAAAAAGTGGTCGATGAGCATTAATCTAAAGGGCGTACCCGTGCACTGGCCAAAATCAGGTATTTACGGCCCGTATCTTGACAAACACAGAGACAGCGGGTTCGTCTCAGTTCAACCTTAGAATAGGTTCCTCCTTTCTTCGTGGCAAAACGGGCGCCCACTGGCAGCTCCCTAAGGATAACCTCAAATGCTGATGGAGGATTATGCGCCGATAAGGCCTCCATAAGATGCGGATCGGTGCAGCTGCTCGCTGCCGGATTGCGCAAATAGCGCTTCAACACCGTCAATAAATTACTGGGAAACACCTCATCTTGAAGCACAGGCTCCATAATGCGGGCAAACGCCTCTTTCCATTCAGGACCGTGCGGCCGCACGGTGTTTTTATGTTGCTCCCACACCCGAAGGTGCGCAAACTCATGCAATAAGGTCACCAACATGGCATAAGGGTTGAGCGTCTGGTTCACCGAGATGCGGTGTCCCAGTCGTCCGTCAGGAGGCCTATAGTCGCCATATTTGCTTGACCGCTCGCGTGTTAGCCGCACCCGTGCCTGGTGTTTTAGGATTAAATCGGTCACATACGCTAACGCTGCAGCCGGCAAGAAACCCGACAACACCTCCACTATTTTTTCGCGTCTGGTTTGCCAGGATGTCGACATAGAAAAGTGAAATGAAAAACTCAGGTGGACGAATGGGCGCGATTAAGATAACCAAGTATACACCAACAATGAGCCCAAATAGGCCAATGCCCCCATATAAAGGAACTGCACCGCAGGCCACAGCCAGGTTTTGGTTTCGCGCCGGGTAACGGCCAGTGTGCTCATGCACTGCAATGCGAAGGCATAGAACACCAGTAGACTAAAACAAGTAGCGTTGCTGTAGACCGGTTTACCCGTTTTCGGGTTCACCTCCGATAGCATTCGTCCTCTCAGTTCCGACACCTGAAAATCCTCCGTACCTAAACTATACATCGTGGCCATGGTGCCCACAAACACCTCCCGTGCCGCGAAAGAAGTCACCAAGGCAATCCCAATCTTCCAATCGAATCCGAGTGGCTCAATGGCAGGCTCAAGAAACTTACCCGCATGTCCGGCCCAGGAGGCAGCCAACAACTCCTGCTCAATTCTGGATTTTTGTGCCTGATCATCGGCCGATGCTGTGCCCAATGCAGTCTGGGCGTCCAGTTCCTTGCGAAGCGACTCCATCCGGTGGCCAGGGCCAAAATTACTCAATACCCACAGTATAAGAGATATAACAACGATGACTTTGCCCGCTTCCATAACGAAGCCCTGCAATCGCTGGCCCACCACATGCCCCACATTGCGCCAAACAGGCCATTGATAGAGGGGCATCTCCAACATAAAGAATGAGGTCTCTCGGGTCTTGATAAACCAGCGCAACACCAAGGCAGCGGCGATGGCGGTGAATAAACCCAAAATATACAATCCCATCAAAACAAGCCCCTGCACATTAAACACCCCCAACCATTGATTTTCGGGCACACAAATGCTGATGAGCAGCGTATAAACGGGTAAACGTGCACTGCAGCTCATCAACGGAAGCACCAATATGGTGAGCAGCCGTTCTTTTCTGTTGTTGATGGACCGGGTAGCCATGATGCTGGGCACTGCGCAGGCAAAACCCCCAATCAGGGGCATGACCGAGCGACCGTTGAGGCCGACCGACTGCATCAAACGATCGGTGAGGAACGAAACGCGCGACATATATCCGCTTTCTGCGAGCACACCCAAAAAGAAAAACAATAGACTGATTTGGGGGATGAACACCAGCACCCCGCTGAGACCGGCCAGAAGCCCATCAACCAGCATCCGCGAAAACCAACCCTGTGGCAAAATATCTGAGGTGAGGCCACCCATATATCCGAAGAGCGACTCAATGAGCTCCATAGGCAAGGTGGCCCATGAAAAAATGGCTTGAAACATGAAAAACAACAGGGCAAACAGGATCGCATAGCCGCCGATCGGGTGCAACAACCAACGATCGATGCGGGCAGAGGTAGCCTTCCGGTTGACCGTTCCGGGGTCGCGCCTGATGTGTTTCATGAGCCCGGCGATTCGTTCATAGCGCCGCACCGTTTCCGCTGCCCGTATTTTTCCCCGATCGAGGGGTGCAGACTCGGCCAATGCGCGGCACTGCTGGGCCCAGTTTGCGCAGGAGTCGGGCAAGCGCTCGTGGCACATCAACGACACAAAATCGCGGTATTCAGCCGGACGGCCCTCGGCCTGAGCCAGTGTTGCGATTTGCCGCTGCACCTCGGGATGATCCGAAAACCATGGATAACGATGCGCCGGCGGCGCTTGCAACAAGGCCTGCTTCAAAGCATTTATGCCTTCACCCGTTCGGGCATTGGTGGCCACTACGGGCATCCCCAAGGCCGATGAAAGAGCCGGAACGTCGATGTGTATGCCTGCGGCGTCGGCCAGATCCGACTTGTTCAGCACCAAAATGCAGGGTAGGTTAAGGTCGGAGAGTTGGGTGATCAGCAACAAGTTTCTGCGCAGGCTGCTGGCATCGGCCACCACCACCACCCGTGTAGCCGCCGAAGTTGCTGGAGAAGCCCAAATCTGCTCCATCAGCAGTTGGAAGGCCACCTGCTCGTCTTCCGTTTCGGGAAACAAGCTGTAGATTCCGGGCAGGTCCACCAGCTCGGCAGAGTCGCCATGGGGCATCGACATTCGTCCACTGTGCTGTTCAACCGTTACGCCCGGGTAGTTTCCCACCTTTTGGTGGAGGCCCGTGAGTCGATTAAAAAGGGAAGATTTGCCGCTGTTGGGGTTGCCAGCGAGCCACACCTTTAACGGTTCCTTCATTTTTCGTTTTGAATGGGTGAATGGAGGTGCTGGGGAAAAGCCGGTCGAACATCTACCTCGATCACTTCGGCTTCGATGCGTCGGAGTGCCAACTGATACCCCAGAATCTCGATCGACATGGGGTCGCCTGGGGGGGCAACACGAATGACGCGAATCCATTCTCCAGGTAAGCATCCCATTTCAGTCAGTTTGGCCGATAAGGGATGGTCCCCAAGCCTGCGGATCACCCCTGATTGTCCGGGTCTTAATTCACTCAAACGGGTTGTCACGGGCAAAAAACAGGTGGAGTGCTAAAAAACAAGTGGAACGCTAAAAAACAAGTGGAGAGCCAAAAAAGGTGTCTAATTTGCAAAAATACGAAGGCCATCCCATTTTTGACTAATTTTGAGTGCAAACCATCCCCCATTGAGTCGTTTTCGTGTATTGGCCTCCCAAACCCTGGTTTACGGGTTGAGTTCCATGGTAGGGCGTATGCTCAACTTTCTGCTGGTGCCTTGGTACACCCGACTGTTTTTGCCTGCAGAATATGGGGTGGTGACCGATTGGTATGCCTTGATCGCGTTTTTGAATGTGGTGTATGCCTTCGGAATGGAAACGGCCTACTTTCGTTTTGCGCGGGAAGGCGGTTCGGATGATGGCCAACTGGGCGCATCCCAGCATACCCCGTCTGATGCCTATCGCACGGCCTACGCCACGGTAGCCTTCAACTCAATCCTGCTGTCGTCGATCTTTTTGCTGTTGGCAAAACCGCTTTCGGCGGCCATGCACTACCCCAACCAGCCCGAATATGTGCATTGGTTCGCGTTGATTCTCCTGTTCGATGCACTCGTGGCCATTCCCTTTGCTCGACTTAGGCTGCGCGAGCAGGCACTGAAATACGCCCTACTCCGTTTGTTGTCGATCGTGCTCAACATCGGGTTCAATCTTTTTTTTCTGGCTCTTTGTCCGTACTTAATCAAAAACGGCACATCCATCCCCACGTGGGTCTTCCAGCCCGACATTGGGGTGGGCTACATTTTCATCAGCAACCTGCTGAGCAGCGGAATATTGGCGCTCATCATGCTGGGCGAAATCCCCAAGCCATGGGGCCGTTATTCCCGAAGTCTGTCGCAGAAAATGACTTCCTACGCCTGGCCTCTTATGGCGGCCGGACTCGCGGGAATGGCAAACGAAACCCTCGATCGGGTGATGCTCAAATACCTCCTGCCCCTTTCACCCACCGAAGCCTTGCATCAGCTGGGGGTATATGGCGGCGTCTATAAACTATCCATGTTTATGACCTTGTTCACCCAGACCTTTCGTATGGCGGCTGAGCCGTTTTTCTTTAAACTTGGCCGACAAACAAAGAACCATGAGATGGGCCGCGACAATTCTTATGACGTGGTGATGCAGGGTTTTGTGGTCACCGGCAGCGTTGTTTTCCTTACCCTTACCCTCTTTCTCCACGAAATCAAATGGTTTTTGTCGCCCGCTTACTTCGAGGGCCTCTGGGTTGTTCCCTTGCTTTTGATGGCCAATTTGTTGTTGGGCATCTACTACAACCAGTCGGTTTGGTATAAATTGGCCGACCAAACCCGATGGGGCTTGTATTTATCGCTTTTCGGGGCGGTCATCACCCTATTGGGCAATTTTCTGCTTGTTCCGGTATGGGGCTATGGTGGATCGGCCCTGGCTACGCTCCTGTGCTATTTGGCGATGGTTGTGACCAGTTCACTCGCCTCCCGAAAAAGACACCCCATCACCTATTCCTGGAACAAGATTGCGGGGTGGATGACCGCGGCCGCAGCACTTTCCGTGCTATATTACCTCGTTTCGCCCCATCTCGATACCACCAGCACCCAATTGCTGCGCGTTCTGATTTGGGGGGCGTTCATGGTGCAAGTTGGGCGCACACTGCGAAGCTTGTCGCGCTCACAAGCCTAATACAACAAGCATTCAGGCCCCCGAACGACGTCGTTTCGTACGACACTTAGCTATCAATTGTTGATTGTTGAATTGTGTTATTTTGTATAACAAACATATGACTTCATCATGTGCGAAAAAAAATGAATCGGTTTTCCACGCGCCTTAGAGGCGCGTGGAAAACCCCAACCCGCACCCACCGCACAAAGCCAAAAAAGTCAAAAGTCAAGGTTCAATCCCGGGCGCAGCGAACCGAAAAACCAAAGTGGTGGTTGCCGTCGTA
>VGGT01000058.1 GCA_016868485.1 Bacteroidota bacterium | reverse complement strand
CCGCCTTGGTGCGGTTGCCCGACCGAAAAACCACAGAATCGGTGACGAGAAAGGGGGTGTTCTGTTGGTTGGGGTCGATGGTAACCTCCACGAAAATGTATAGGCTGTCACGCGCCCGGAGTTCGACTTCGGTGAGGGCGTTGGCCGGAATACCGTTAATGTTGATCCTGTAGGCCGAACCGCCCGATTGTTTTCGTCCGGCCAAATACACTTCATCAATCAAAATGTTGCGGCCCTCATCGTTGTAGATCTTGAACCGCTTGGTGATGCTGCCGGCCCCTACCAGCAAAGTATCAAACAAAACTGTGTCTGTTTCGCAACGCAATTCTAAATCCGCATTGGCCACGAACCGTTCGGGTCTGCATCCCCCAACACCTAAAAAAACAATGATTATTGCGGCTCCGAATAGATGGAAAGCAGCGTTTTTGGGGGAAATCTGGGCAAAGGCCGACGAAAATAATCTCATGTGGGGTCAACGCTTATCGAACTGCAATAGTACGTTCCTCAATTGAATAATTTCCCATCAATCGTGCATGCCCTTTAAGGCCAAAATTTGGGGCGTATATTTTTCCATGCGCTTGATGCGGGTCGATTCCTGCTTGGCCGAGGCAAAATGAATGAGGTAGCCCCGCTTGCGCCCAGGGGTAAGCGCTGCAAAAGCCGCCGCCAGCTCAGGCCGACTCAGTAGATATTCATGCCAGCCCGCTGTTTCGGGCAAATCTGCATCGGTCCGCACAGGCCGAACCGGCCTTCCTTGCTCCTCTAATGCGATGGATTCTGCCAACCACTGGCGTATGTCGTTTTCGTGTTGAATCATCTGTTGGGGCTCCGTGACCCGAAACAAACGACCTGAGCGCGCATTCGGGCCCGCTGCTTCCAGCCGATTCTTGGGGTCCTGGAGCTCATCGCCCCGGAAAAAAGATAGTCCACAACTTTCCTTGAAAACGAATAAGAGGACCACATTTCGGTCGGCGAATGCATAACAGGGCACACCCCATTTGCATTGTTCGGTAAGGCCGGCTTGAAGCGCCATGTTCCGCAACTGCCGCAGCATGGCCGACCACCGGTGAACCTTACAATCAGGCGTGCCGCCGAGGGCACAACGGCCACATCCGATTGAAAAAAAATCATCAGCGTTGCGGGTCATACGCCAAAAGCACGAAAACAGACTTAATAAACGAACAACTGTTCATAAAAAATACAAAAAACATGATGCAATGGGTGAAAGGGAATGTTTTTCTTCCTATTTTTGCGAACGATTGTTCGTACACCCATTGATCATGAGGCTCAAATCCGCACCCATTCGAGGAAGTAAAGAGAAGATTTTTCGCGCCGCCATTCGGTTGTTTCGCGCCAAAGGTTATTCTGCAACCTCCATGCGCGACTTAGCGGCCGCTTGTGGCTTGGAGGCTTCATCGATCTACAACCATTACTCCTCCAAAGAAGAAGTGCTCCAGAACATCCTTTTTGAACGCGCTACTGAGTTTTTTGTGCAACTCGAGCCCCTCATGAGAATGGATCTTCCGGCACCCATGCAACTTCGTATGGCGGTTGACCGACACGTTCGGGTGGTGACGAGCGACGTTGATGCGTCGATGGTTTTTGCCCAGGAGTGGAGGCATCTAACGGAACCCCATTTGGGTCATTTCATCAACCTACGCCACCAATACCGCGATTATTTCATCGAGATTTTGCAAAAGGGGATGCATGCGGGCCTGTTTCGACCCATTAACGAGAAATTCGCTGCTGTTGGCTTGTTGTCGACCTTGAATGCCCTTCATGAGTGGTACCGTTCTGATGGACCGCTGAGCATCAGCGAAATTGCCCGTCAACTCAGTGATCAGTTGCTCTTTGGCTTTATGGCCACCCGTGAAGACGAGCTCGGTCTTGTTATGGGCTCTGAAGAATGGAGCGGCAGCAGATCCCTCGAATCGGCCAATCAAAACAGCTAACCTATAAACCCAAATATTATGTACGGAGGAGGATATATCCCTAAAGAAGAGGCCCCGAAAGCCGTAGTGAATGATGACCCCAAGATGCTCGCGGCCTTCGAAGAGCGCGTAACCCGAGGCGAAAAAGTGGAACCCCGCGATTGGATGCCCACCGAATACCGCCGACAGCTCATCCGCATGATCGAGCAACACGCCCACTCGGAAATCATCGGAGCGCTTCCGGAGGGAACCTGGATTACGCGGGCCCCTGGTTTTCGCCGCAAGTTAGCTCTCATGGCGAAGGTGCAAGATGAGGTGGGGCATGCCCAATTGTTGTATAGTGCCGCCGAGACTTTGGGCAAATCGCGTGAGGCCATGATCAATGACCTGATCAATGGGAAGTCGAAATATTCGAATGTCTTCAACTACCCGGCCAAAACCTGGGCCGATGTGGCTGTAATCGGGTTTTTAATCGACGCTGCTGCCATTGTGAACCAGGTAGCCAACAGCAAAGGCTCTTATGGGCCTTATTGCCGCGCGTTGGAACGGATCTGCTACGAAGAGAGTTTTCATCTGAAACAGGGCCACAGTGTATTTGTGTACTTGGCCACGGGCACACCCCTTCAGCGCAGCATGCTTCAAGATGCGCTAAACCGCTGGTGGAAACCCATCATGCATTTTTTTGGTCCATCCGACGAAATGAGTGAGCACACCCTTACCCTCATGAAATGGAAGGTGAAAATGGCCACAAACGACGATATGAGGCAGCAGTTTTTGTCGCTCTACGTCCCGAAAATTCAGGAATTGGGGTTATCTCTGCCGGATGCTGAGCTCCGCAAGGATACAGACAGCGGCAAATGGCTGTTTGGCGACCCCGATTGGGCAGAGTTTTTCGCCGTTATCCGTGGCAATGGCCCCTGCAATGCCGAGCGCTTGGCCGTGCGCAAAGCAGCGGAAGTGAACGGCGCCTGGGTCAGAAAAGCCCTTCAACAACCCGATGCCCGCTACGTGACCCCTCTGGCCTAAATTGACCACCATGGTCTTGAATGAATCCCTCTTGCTTAAAAGTCTTGTGTGAAGCCCTTGGCCTAAGACGAAGCCCTTAGCCTAAACCATGTCTCAATGTCTGTAGAAATCCAATCCCTCGATCCACGAATTAACCGCCTTGGCTTGCATACCCATGAGCCCGGATCGCCCGATACCCTGCCCCCCCACGACCACTGGGGCACTTATCAGGTGTTTCACCAGAAAAAACGGGGCGACCGCCACACAGCGGTGGGCATCGTGCACGCCCCCGGTGCTGAATTAGCGATGGCCTATGCCAAAGAGCAGTTCGGTAGGCGGGGTGAAACCGCCAACCTTTGGGTGGTGGATACGCGTCATGTGATGGCCCTCGACTATGCTGATCAGGATATGTTTGCCACTACCCCCGAAAAAACGTACCGCGACCCAGGCGGATACAAAGTGAATGATAAGATCGACGCGTACCGCGAAAAAATGAGCCATGAACATACCCCATAAAAGCGTACCCATCGCGGATCTACACCGAGAGCCGCTTCGCCAATTACTCACCGCATTGGCCGATGATCATCTGATTTTGGGCCACCGCCATTCGGAATGGACCGGACTCGGGCCCATTTTGGAGGAAGACATCGCATTCTCGTCGATTGCTCAAGACCAGATGGGCCACGCATTGGGTTTTTATACCCTACTCCATGAACACCTGGGCGCCCCTGATCCCGATATTCACGCCTTCACCCGACAGGAAGCTGAATTCAGCTGTTGTCAACTGGTGGAGTGGCCCATTGGTGACTATGACTTCAGCCTGACGCGACACCTGTTTTTTGACCTGGCAGCTGGCTTGCGCATGGAAACCTTATCGCTCTCTTCGTTTACGCCCTTGGCGCAATTGGCTACCAAAATCAGGGGGGAAGTGAAGTATCATATATTCCACGCCAAAACCATGGTCGGCCAACTGGGCAACAGCAGCGATGAAACGGCAAAAGCACGCATGCAAACGGCCATCAATAGGCAGTTTGGCTTGGCCTTGGGCATGTTCGAACCCCGTTTGGGTGAACAAATTTTAGATGATGCGCATATTGCCCCCATTGAGTCGAAATGGAGGGAGCGCTGGCTGGAAGCGTTGAATGCTGTATTGGACGGTACGGGCCTACAGATTCCCGATCCGGATCGCATAGAGCCCGTTTTTGGGGGTCGAAATGGCTACCATACCGAGTACCTCCAGCCCCTCCTTCATGAAATGACCGAAGTATTTCGCCTCGACCCCCAAGCAGAATGGTGAGTCCGGCGCATGAACCCACGGGCGTTCCGTTGAACGCGCACAACGACCAAGTGGATGCCATTTGGGAAGCCCTTCGAAGCGTTATGGACCCTGAAATTCCGGTATTGTCGGTTGTTGACCTGGGCATCATCACGGGAGTTGCTTTATCGCCTGAGCAGTCGGTGACCGTTCGCATGACCCCCACATTCGCTGGCTGCCCTGGTATACGGCTTATGGAAAAACAAGTGGGCGAAGCAGTTGAACAACTGGGCTACGAGCACGTGCAGGTGGAGACCGATTTTAGTGTAGCGTGGAACAGCAACCGCATCAGCGATCGTGGCCGTGAAATCATCCGAAACTTCGGCTTAGCACCGCCTCCAAAGCACAATGGCGAACCCGACCTCGATCGACTGCAGCACACAGAGTGTCCCTACTGCGCATCGGCCAATACCACCCTCAAAACACCTTTTGGCCCTACACTGTGCCGATCCATGCACTATTGTTTTGACTGCTTACAGGCTTTTGAGCAGTTCAAGCCGGTCTGATTTGTTCTATCCGATTCTGCCCTATATTTGTCGGTATGGTAACGTCTACAACCGGCTCCATTGAGGTACGGGTTCAACCCGAATATAAGCCTGAACACTCTACCCCGCACAGCCGGGGATATGTGTTTGCCTACCACGTTTGCATCATTAACCATGGGCAATTGCCCATTCGAATGACACGAAGACAGTGGTTTATCGCCGATGGCCCTGTCATTCGACGGGAAGTATCGGGCGAGGGTTTGGTGGGTGAATACCCAGAAATACCTCCTGGAGGCCGTCATGAATACAGTTCCTACTGCCCGATTGTTAACCCGCTTGGCCGCATGCACGGCTTTTTCCTGGGTCATCTGCCATCGGGAGAAAAACTGAGGGTAGAAGTGCCCGCTTTCACGCTCGTGGCGCCATTTATTCTGTCATGATGCATCCTAACTCGGTGTTGCCCATTCCATTTTTTCATGCATACCACCCGTGTTTATTTCATTGAACGGCATGTAGCGATCGCGATTTAACAATTAGATAACATGAAAAAAGGTCTCCCAATCATTTGAATGTGGCATTTTGCAATCGTTTTTAATTAATGAAACGCCGTAAGCTAGTCGATTCAGCATACGATTCACCGATCCGGTCATCTCAGCGGTCTGCTGGCCCTGTCATGGTGCATCTGCACACAGAGCGCAGATTCTACCTGATCGTATTGGTGTTGTTGGCATTGTGCGCCGCTCTTTCTCCCTATCCACATCTAGCCATGTGGTTTGGCTTTATGTTGGCCGGCTATTCGGCCGTGGCCAACGACAGTATTCAAACGGTTGGGACGTTCATCGCTTCGAATCGTCGCATTCCGTGGTATTACCTTTGGCTTTATATAGGCGCTCTATTCGTGATCGCCATCGTAGTCAGCTGGTCGCTCTACGATGGGGATGTAACCTACCAGAGGTTGCAAAGCAAAGGGCTTACCGAATCCCCGTCTGAATTTTCATTTCTTCAATTGACGGCGCCCGTTATTTTGTTGGTGTTGACACGCTTGCGCATTCCTGTGAGCACCACCTTCATGTTGCTCACTTCATTTTCAGGAACCTTAGGAACGGTGACGGGTATGCTTCAAAAAAGTGTTTCCGGGTATTTCATTGCGTTTTTCGCAGCCCTTTTTATTTGGTGGCTTTTCTCGAAACCCCTTCGCTGGCTCCAAAAAGGTGAGGCCAGTCAACTGTGGACGGGCTTTCAGTGGATCACCAGCGGCACTTTGTGGTACCTCTGGATCGCTCAGGATGCTGCCAATATTGCTGTGTTTCTTCCGCGCAGTTTATCGGTTTCGCAACTCATCTATTTCTGCGCCTTTATCTTTGCTGGTTTGGCCCTGCTGTTTTATATGCGGGGTGATAAAATCCAACGTGTGGTCGACACAAAATCGAATGTTGTCGATGTCCGAGCGGCCACTATAATTGACTTGGTCTACGCCGGGGTGCTGTTGTGGTTTACATGGGTAAATACCATCCCCATGAGCACAACTTGGGCTTTCATCGGCTTGTTTGCTGGCCGAGAAATTGGCATGTCACTCTCGGGTTATCATGGTGATACGCGCTGGAAGAAAACCTTTAGTCTCATTGGAAAGGATGTCTTGATGGTAGGCATCGGCCTCTTGGTGTCGATTCTTCTGGCAATAACAGTAAACGCCACCATCCGCAAAGAAATTCTCGAGCTTTTTTAACGGGTTTGAAAACGCCCGCTTTTTCAGGAATGGCAGCTTCATTAAGATGCCATCACCGCTTATCTTTGCATCCTGATTAAAATACGTAGCATTTTTATTAAAACAGAGCATCCTTATTAAAACACAGACTTATGCAACTCAACTTCACCGAAGAACATGAAATGATCCGCCAGGCTGCGCGCGATTTTGCACGCCATCAATTGTTGCCCGGGGTCATAGAGCGCGATAACCATCAAAAATTTCCGGCTGATGAAATCAAGATGATGGGTGAACTCGGATTGATGGGCATGATGGTGAACCCAAAATATGGTGGCGGGGGAATGGACACAATTTCCTATGTATTGGCCATGGAAGAAATTTCCAAAATCGATGCATCGGCTTCCGTGTGTATGTCGGTCAACAATTCGTTGGTTTGTTGGGGCATCGAAAGTTTTGCCAGTGAAGAGTTAAAAATGCGCTACCTGCCCGACCTCACGGCAGGACGGAAAATTGGTGCCTTTTGCCTTTCCGAGCCGGAGGCAGGTTCAGACGCCACCTCACAACGCACTACCGCTCTCGATATGGGCGACCATTATCTGCTGAATGGAACAAAAAACTGGATTACCAACGGCAACAGTGCATCGGTATATATCGTAATTGCCCAAACTGATGTGGATAAAGGCCACCGAGGCATCAATGCTTTTATTGTGGAGCGCGACTGGCCAGGATTTCAGGTGGGGAAGAAGGAGGATAAGATGGGCATTCGGGGCAGCGATACGCACAGCATCATGTTTACGGATGTGAAAGTCCCCAAAAGCCACCGCATCGGTGAGGATGGCTTTGGATTTAAGTTTGCGATGAAGGTGTTGTCGGGTGGTAGAATCGGCATCGCGGCTCAGGCCTTGGGTATTGCCTCCGGGGCCTATGAGCTTTCGGTTCAGTATGCCAAGGAGCGCAAGGCTTTCGGCACCGAAATTATGAACCACCAAGCCATCCAATTTAAATTGGCTGATATGGCCACGGAAATTGAAGCTGCCCGGCTGCTTTGCCTGAAGGCTGCCTGGCTGAAAGATCAGCATCTCGATTACGACAGCGCGAGTGCACAGGCCAAGTTGTTTGCCTCTTCAGTTGCCATGAAGGTGACCACCGAGGCTGTGCAAGTGCATGGTGGATATGGCTATGTAAAGGAATACCATGTGGAGCGCTTGATGCGTGATGCCAAAATCACCCAAATCTATGAGGGCACTTCGGAGGTTCAACGCATTGTGATTGCGCGCAGCCTCTATAAATAGCATAAGCCGATTGTGAGTAGTCACCATTTCGTTCGCGATCGGCAAGAGCCCACGCTTTTGGTGGCCAATGGCGATGCTTGCAGTCAGGACCTCCTAACGTCCTTGCTCGAATGGTGCCCCTACATTCTGGCTCTGGATGGCGCTTATGATCGCTTAAGGGCGCTAAACATAGCCGTTGATGCTGTTTTGGGTGACTTCGATAGTGTCCGTTCCATTGACGCTTTCTTGGGCGACTTGGATAGTGTCCGTTCCATTGACGCTGTCTTGGGCGACTTGGATAGTGTCCGTTCCATTGACGCTGTCTTGGGCGACTTGGATAGTGTCCGTTCCATTTCGCCAACAAAGGGTGCACCGACGCCTGCCGCGGGTAAACCCGAAGTGCTGTTTCGTCCGGACCCCGATAAAACTGACTTACAAAAAGGTCTTGATTTTCTGATTGAACGGGGTCATCCTTCGGCGCACATCATTTGGGCCAGTGGGGGGCGCAGCGACCATTTTCTGACGCATTTCAGCATTTTGGCCGAATATGGGCGGCGCATCACCCTAAATATGATCGACGATCATTGCCGTACGTTTTTGTTGCCTCGGGTATTTCGAAAATGGTATGCGGCCGGCACGCAGTTGTCGTTGATGCCCATGGGTCGCGCCGAAGGCATTGTGACGCATAATTTGGTTTATCCGCTGCATGGCGAAACCCTGGAGATGGGTGGACGGATAGGCTGCAGCAATGAGGTGGCCACGGACGGATGGGTTGAAGTACGCTATAGTTCGGGCGCCTTGCTTATGATGGAGGTGTTTGGTCAGCCTTCGGCTTCCTTAATCTTGTAAATATGGTACCAATAGAAAAATGCTTCAGGATTTGACTTTTTGAGTCTATTTAGTTTGCTCCCCTTTAGCTTTTCAATCTGCCAGTCTATAACTTGTTGGGGATTCTCAAACTTCTCCATCTCCTTCGCATTTAGTTGAATCAGCATCGATAGGTACGCCGCTTTTGAAGCATGCGCTATTGCTTTTTCAATATGATAATTTTCTGAAAAAATAAATGGCCTTATTCTCCCAATCCCGTCTTGTAGTACTTCAAATTGGCCATGTCCATCGGCTCCTCTGCTTACAATGCAAAGTGCCGTTTGAAAAATGTCATTCAATACATCTAATTCGCTTATTCCTTCGGTTAGTCGATAGTCAATTTCTGTTTTGGCAAAACGATAAAATGTGGTTTTTATATCCTCTAAATTTATGACAGCATCAAACAATTTACCTATATCGTATAGCTGTTTGATAATTTCCATCCCCATGCTATCGCCTTTTTTGACGTACGGGATTCCAGTTGTGTTCGGTGCGAACGCCGTTAGTTTATCGCCCAATAAATCTTCCATACTTGGCACACTAATACTTATTGGCTCATATTCTATTGGAACAAATTTAGATTGAATCGGTAGTGAAACGAGTTTTGAATAATTCACATCTTCATAAAGTACGTCGAGCAAAATATATTCCTCCACTTTATTGGTTCTGTGTAATGGCGTGTAGTACAATTTATAATGCGCTTTTTTGATACCCGATGTTTTGCTCCTAAGTTGTGGCTCATACTGTAGATCGTCAGCATAAAGTGGACATAAGTGTGACTAAACAAAGTTATACTTTAAAACCATAAATTGCTTACAATGAAAGAAAAAGAACCCAAAAATGCGGAGGCGGTTATCA
>VGGT01000057.1 GCA_016868485.1 Bacteroidota bacterium | reverse complement strand
TAAGCCGAACAAATTCGCCCGTTCTTTAGCCATTTGAGCGCGTAAATTGGCTGATTCCCACATAGCCAATTGATAAATGACCAAGGGGTTTCGAAATCCCAGGGCCCGTACCGAATCATAGAAGACGGTAGGCTCGGGTAATTTGTGCTGCGACCAGCCTTTGTAGGGGACCGATATAAAAAGGAGAAATGCCATGAGGACGGCAGATCCATTCCATTTTTGAGGCATGGTCAACCCGGGTGATTACAGCCGTTCAACCACCATGGCGCTTGCTCCTCCACCACCATTACATATTCCAGCCACACCAATGCTGCCGCCTTCTTGGCGCAATAAATGGGCAAGCGTAACCACGATACGACATCCCGAACTTCCAATCGGGTGGCCTAATGAAACCCCTCCTCCATAAACATTAACCCGATTGGGGTCGAGGGATAGCAATCTGTTGTTGGCAATGCACACCACCGAAAAGGCCTCATTGATTTCGTAAAAATCCACTTCAGATGCTGTTTTTCCTGCCCGCTGTAGGGCCAAAGGGATGGCTTTGGAGGGGGCAGTGGTGAACCACTCAGGAGCCTGTTGCGCATCGGCATAGCCCAGGATTCGGGCCAATGGTCTTGCCCCCATTTGTTCAGCACGCGCGCGGCTCATCAATACAACGGCCGAAGCACCATCATTCAGGTTCGATGCATTGGCTGCCGTAATGGTGCCATTTTTATCAAATACAGGCCTCAGGCTTCCGATCTTGTCAAAATTGACTTTTGTGTAATCCTCATCGGTATCAACCAACAAAGGGTCTTTCCCACGAACGGGCACTTCGACGGTTGCCATTTCAGCCGTGAATTTGCCGCTGGCCCACGCCTCGGCAGAACGTTTGTACGACTGAACTGCATAGGCATCCTGCTCCTCGCGCGTTATTTTGTGCTCCGATGCGCACAATTCAGCCGCATTTCCCATATGGTATTGGTGATACACATCCGTTAATCCATCACGAAGAATGCCATCGACCACCTGGCCATGGCCAAGGCGGCCGCCGTTTCTGTACTGATCGAGGTAATAGGGGATCTGACTCATGCTCTCCATGCCGCCAGCAACCACTACATGGGCTTGCCCCAACTGAATGGCTTGTGCACCCAGCATAATGGCTTTCATCCCACTGGCGCAAACTTTGTTGATGGTGGTGAAGGGTGTATGCGGATCAATGCCTGCATAAATGCCCGCTTGTGTAGCAGGGGCTTGTCCGATATTGGCACTTATAACATTGCCCATAAACAATTCGTCGATTTGATCTGGCGCTACCGAGGCCATTTCCATCGCTTTTTTAATGGCCACAGCGCCCAATCGGGGTGCTGAAACAGGAGCAAGCGCCCCGTTGAAACTGCCGATGGGGGTGCGTGCGGCACCTACGATCCAAACTTCCTGACTCATGATGGAGTAATTTATTGATAAGCGCACAATAAGCGCACAAAGATAAACCAAAAGGGAATGTTTTTTCTCATATTTCGGCCACTCTTCAAGATCCGTGTATGCCTGCTAAAAAGAAGCCCATCAATAAAATCCGGAAGATATTTGTGCTGGATACCTCAGTGATTTTGCATGATCACCATGCCTTGCAGCACTTCGATGAACATGATGTAGTATTGCCCATAACGGTTCTCGAGGAACTCGATCAGTTCAAAAAGGGGAACGACAGCCTGCATTACGAGGCCCGTAGTTTCATCAGAATGCTTGATGAATTGGCCAGTCAACACAGTCTTCAAGATTGGATTCCGCTCAATTCGGTCCACGAATCATTGCTGAAAGTGGAGATGAATGAAAGCGCACGGGTCGATGCACATACCGTTTTTGGAGAACGGAAAGCCGACCACAGAATCCTTAATTCTGCCATGTATTTGGTCGAGAATAATCCAGGACGACAGGTAATTTTGGTGACGAAAGACGTCAACCTTCGTTTGAAGGCGAAAGCACTCGGTTTAGAAGCGGAAGACTACAGACACGGTAAGATCAAGGACCAGGGCGATAGCTATACTGGATTTCGGGTTGTGGGTGGAGTTTCTAAAACACTCATCGACCAACTCTATCAAACGGGCTTTAGCGACCCAGCTGACCTTAAACTCACCGATCTGCGTCCGAACGAATTTCTGATTGTTCGCAACGGAAAAGAATCGGTTTTGGCTTGCTATCACGCTGAAGAAGGGCGACTGGAAAAAGTGGATAAACGCCCAGCGTATGGCATTCGTCCACGCAATGCCGAACAAACCTTTGCCCTGCACGCCGTGTTGTCGGATCGGATTCGGCTGGTTACCCTCCAAGGTATAGCGGGTACGGGTAAAACCCTTTTGGCCTTGGCGGGAGCGCTCGAGCAACGCAGGCAGTTCAAACAGTTGTATTTGGCCAGACCCATAGTTCCATTAAGCAATAAAGACATCGGATATCTGCCGGGAGACATCAAATCTAAACTCAATCCCTACATGGAGCCATTGTGGGATAATCTTCGTTTCATTCAGCACCAATTCAGCGAAGCGGATCGCGATTTCCACAAAATCAACGAAATGGTGCAGCAGGAAAAACTCACCATCACACCATTGGCTTATATCAGAGGCCGAAGCTTTTCTCAGGTTTGCTTTATTGTTGATGAAGCGCAAAATCTAACGCCACATGAGGTTAAGACCATCATCACCCGAGCCGGAGAGGGAACCAAAATCATTTTTACAGGAGACATACGTCAGATCGACACCCCATACCTCGATTCTGAATCGAACGGATTGTCGTATTTAATCGACAGGCTCAAAGGACAATCGTTATTCGCCCATATTGCCCTTCAAAAGGGTGAGCGTTCCGAGCTGGCTAACCTGGCCAACGAATTGCTGTGATCGGGTGAGATAAAATAATCTGATCGGGTGGTTGCACTTTGGTTTTGCACCCGTATCCCATCTACCTTCCTGTTCGATTCATGGAATTGAAGCGCGTGTAGGCCACTAAACGGTCGTAGCGCGGGCTCACAGGGGGTTGATGATACACAAGCACCTCGTAATCACATTCAGTTTCCTGGTGGCTTCCTTCGAACCATGTGTCGTCGGCCAACGAACTTCCATTTCTAACCCAAGCATAGCAATAATCGTAGTAGCCCTGTTTCAGCGGGATGGTCAATTGATAGGCTCCGAGTGAGGGGTGGTAGGTCAACTCGGTTGTGGAGTCGAGCTTCCAATCGGTAAGCTGTCCGAATAGGTGCACACGGGCATTGCGTAGGGGGGAGGGCTGAAGCAAACTAAAAGTGACATTCAGGTAGTCGGCTTCATTTTCAGAATTTCGGGCTTCATTGCTTTGAATCAGGTAATTTCCGTTCAAATCCTGATAGGAAAAATAGCGCAGATGGGCACGCCCTTCCTCAGGTTCTGCCCAAACCTGAACCGATTCTTGGCCAATCTCGACTTTAGAAACGCCTTGACCACGAAAGCGGATGTTTCTCAAGTCAATTCTTCGAAATTCATTGCCTGCCGTAAATATGTTGCGGTCGTTGTGGTCGTATGAAATGACGTTGTTGCGTATAAACTGTGGAGGGAGACCGCCAACCAAGTTATCCCAGCGCCCATTTTGCCGAATCACCACCTTTAACTCATCAAAAGGATTGAAGACCTGTTGATCGCCCGTATTAACGTCAAAATCAATTTCATGAGCGATCACCATGACATCGGGTCGGCTGGGACGACGGATGATGGGGATGATCGACATGGTGGGTTGAAGCACAAAAAATCGGCGGGTGAGTACAGGTGCGCTTCGGTCTCCATCCCGATAAACGTGCAACACATAATTACCACTGAGCGTAGGACGAATATTTTCGGAAGGAACACTGATCTTGTAATGGGTGTAAGGCTTAAGGGTATTAAATGACGTCCGGTAGTCGATCACCTGATCTTCCTGAAATCCATCCAGATATTGGGTACTGAGCATTCCGGATGGCGTCCAGTCGGCCGTGCAGTGGATTAGGGTAAACGAATACCGAGTAAAACCACCGTTTAAGTCATCGAAGTGAAGCAGCAGTGAGCCGATTGGATCGCCCACCTGCATCATGGGTGTCGAAAAAGGTTTATCGCCTTGAAGGAACTGAACGGTTTTAATATGAGGGAGGTACGTATGATCCTCTGGTATTAAACCGGCGAATTCTTGAGCGCGCGTCCCATTCAATCCCATGAGCAGGAAAAAAAAGCATAGGATCGTTAATCGGAGTGCCATACAGCTTGTTTTGGTGGATAAAGTTTTCTTCGATTATGGGGAATCAAGCCCTTCTAATTCTTCGAGCTGTGATTCCCATAAATGTAATAACGCAGTGATGTGTTGTTCCGTTTCGCGCAGTTCATTTTGAGCCGATTGGAGCCAATCGAATTGGTGTGCATAGGTGGGGTCGGCCATTTTTTCGAGCAGATGCGATTTTTTAGCCTCTGCCTCGGACAGATCTTCCTCGGTTTTTCGGCATGCTCTTTCCACTTTGGCCCATTTCCTCTTGTTTTCCTTTTGTTCGTGGTAGGAAAGGTTTGTTTCTTGTTCTGACTCTTCTTTTATCGTCTGAATTGAATTTTTGGTGTTTGGTTGAGTCGGTGATGGTTTGGGCTTCCACGGTTCTCCCAAGCGTTCAGAAAACGCTGCAAACGGCCCTGGGTAAACGTGAATTTTACCATCCATTACATACCATACCTTATTGCAGACTTGCTCTAAAAGGTAACGGTCATGGGCCACCAAAACAAAACTGCCCTCGAAATCTTGAAGGGCATCAATAAGGGCTTCGACTGATTCCATGTCCAGGTGATTGCCTGGTTCGTCCAGCAACAATGAATTAGACCGCGCTAAAAGCACGCCCGACAAGGCCAACCTTGCTTTTTCCCCTCCTGAAAGTATTCCCACGGGCTTGTCCATATCGTCCTGATCAAATAGAAAGGCACCCAATGCCGATCGTACCTCCTGAACGGTGCAGTGTTCAGCTAATCGAAGGGCTTCGTTGAGCAAGCTGTTTTTGAGGTTCAGCGATTCGGTTTGGTGTTGGGCATAATAAGCCAGCTCAACCTGGTAGCCAGTAAGGCGTTCCCCCTCAAACGCCTCGGTGCCCAACAAAATCCTGAGCAGAGTGGATTTGCCCGTGCCATTAGGGCCAACCAGCGCTATTTTGTCGCCCCGTTCCCATTGAACCGTTGCGCCGTTCAAAATGCTGATTTCAGGGAATGATTTGTTGATATCATTCAATTCCATGAGCATCTTTCCCGGTTTTCGGTTTGGAACAAAGCGAAACCGTGGCGCACGGTCACCCTCTTTCACTTCATCCACGAGCTCTTTCTTCTGAAGCAATTGAATACGGCTCTGAACGGCTTTGGCCTTACTTGCTTTGTACCTAAATCGCTCAATAAATCTCATTTCATGGGCCAGCATTTTTTGCTGGTTGGTCCAGGCCAAACGCTGTTGCTCCAGGCGAATCATTTTTTGCTCCTCGTAGGACTCATAATCGCCTTTGTAGACCCACAACTTCTTTTGATCGATTTCTAGGATTCGGTTGCAACATCGATTCAAAAAGGTGCGGTCGTGCGAAACGAGGAGGACGCTGTTGGGGTATCGGCGGATGAAGTCCTCCAACCAGTTGATGGCGGGTAGATCCAGGTGGTTGGTTGGCTCGTCGAGCAACAAAAGCCCTGGTTTTTGCAAGAGGACTTTGCCCAACATGGCACGCATACGCCATCCGCCACTGAATTGCTTGTATGGCTTCTCCATATCGCTGCTTCTAAAGCCTAGTCCTTTGAGCGTTTCCTCTACCAGGGCTTCAATGCGAAACGCATCCAATCGCGTTAGTTCATCCAACAGGTCGGCCTGTTTCTGCCAGTAAGACAAATCGTTCGTCGTGCTGTCTTCCAACAGGCTTTCTTCGTACTGCTTGCGCATCATCAGCAAATCACCGAAAGCTTCCGATACAACTTCCAACAAGCTACTGCCCGATGAAAAAGACAGCAGATCTTGATGAAAATAACCGATTTTCAGGTTTTTGGGTACACTGATTCTACCCCCACCATTTTCGGGCTGCGCCAAGGCGCGCATCAATGTGCTTTTGCCGCAACCATTGCGTCCGATCAGCGCTGCTTTATCTTGGGTTCCTAATTGAAAAGAAGCGTGCTCAAACAGATCTTCACCTCCAGCAGAAAGGGTTAATTGATGTACGGTTACCATAATCGATTTGCAGTGGCAATGATACGGCCTGAAGCATAATTTTTAGCCTTCGGGTTGCGCTTTGCACTTCAATTTATACCTTTGCACCGCTTTAGTCTGCCAGTTTTTCATCAACTTCCTGACTCAAGTGTATTCGTTTTTTGTTAATCGAAAACATGGCATCTACCATCAAATTACGCAAGGGCTTCGACATCAAATTAAAGGGTCAGGCCGATCAGGGGAAATGTGTCGCGGTTCACGCACAAACTGTATCCATAAATCCACCGGCCTTTCGCTATTCCAAATTTAAACTGCTGGTGGAGGTGGGGTCTGAAGTTCAGGTAGGCACCCCCTTATTGCACGACAAAAAATACCCATCGATAGTGGTTTCCGCTCCTGTTTCTGGTGAAGTGGTGGCCGTTCATCGGGGTGATCGTAGAGTGCTTCAAGAAGTTGTTATTTTGGCTGATCAGCAACAAAAACACATCGAATTCGGCCCTATAAAGCTTGAGTCGATGGATGTTTCACAATTGAGGTCTGCTGTGCAGCAAGCAGGACTATGGCCACTCATTCGCCGCCGTCCATTTGATTGCATCGCCCTTCCCGACGAAAATCCTTTCGCTATTTTTGTATCTGGATTCGATTCAGGTCCTCTGGCCCCGTCAATCGATTTTTTGATAGAAGGCAATGAGCAAGCTTTTCAAGCAGGCCTTCACCTACTTGGTCGTCTCAGCCAGGCTCCAGTACATTTGGGTATACACGCCACCCAGACGCGTTCCGCAGCCTTGTTGAAGGCCGAAAATGTTCAAATTCATCACTTCGAAGGCGCACATCCTGCGGGTAATGTGGGCATCCAGATGCACCACATTCGTCCAGTCAACAAAGGAGAGGCAGCTTGGTATGTGCATCCCTCTGATGTCGTGATTTTGGGCCGTTTTGCATTGAATGGTCGCTGCGATTTTCGCAAGCGAATCGCGCTATCTGGCTCTGAAACAAAAGAGCCCCGCTATGTCGATTCAATTTTAGGCGCTTCCATCCAATCGATCACCGCAGGCGAATTCAAAGGGAGAAATGATGTGCGCATCATCAGTGGAAACGTGTTGACAGGATCGAAAGTGTCTCCCGACGGTCATTTGGGTTTTTATGACCACCAACTCACAGCCATTCCTGAGGGGAACGATCTCGAGTTTCTCGGTTGGTTGCTGCCCAGTTATCCCCGCCCGGACATTTCACGTTCATTTTTATCTGGATGGTTGAAAAACCGGGTATACCAAGTCAACACCAATACCCATGGAGAGGAACGTGCGTTTGTGGTCACAGGCCAATATGAGCAGGTGCTTCCCATGGAAATCCATCCTACATACCTTCTGAAGTCCATCATGTATCAAGACATCGAAGAGATGGAACAGCTCGGAATATATGAAGTTTCTGAGGAAGACTTCGCGCTTTGTGAGTTTGTTTGTACGTCTAAGATTCCGGTTCAAAAAATTATCCGGGAAGGTCTTGATCTCATGTACGAAGATTCAATGGCATAAACCTATACCAAAAAGATGATGAAATTTTTGAAAGATCGTATTATCGAATGGAGGCCCCAATTTGAAAAAGGGGGCAAATACGAACGTTTCCACACTGTTTTCGATGGGTTTTCTACCTTTTTATTTACGCCAGACACGGTAACAACCCAAGGTTCCCACATTCGTGGCGGCATGGATTTAAAACGAACCATGTTTTTTGTCATCTTGGCCATGTTACCGGCTTTTGTTTTCGGGATGTTCAATGTGGGCCATCAGCATTATTTGTCTACCGGAGCATTCACCGCGCCCGGAGACGGAATTTTAGAGAAATTTATTTTTGGGGCACTTAAAGTGATTCCAATTGTAGTGGTAGCCTACGGGGTCGGTTTAGGTATTGAGTTTTTTATTGCCTCGCGCAAAGGTCATAGCATTAATGAAGGTTATTTGGTCTCCGGATTGTTGATTCCTTTGGTTATGCCACCCGATATCCCCCTTTGGATGGTGGGTTTAGCCTCCGCATTTGCAGTCATTTTTGCCAAGGAAGTGTTCGGGGGTACGGGTATGAATGTGCTGAATGTGGCCCTCACAGCCCGTGTTTTTCTGTTTTTTGCCTACCCGACCTTTATGTCAGGGGATATGGTTTGGATTGCGGAAAAACCAGATACATACAGCGGTGCCACAGCACTAGCCAATTCCATTCAGGGGAACCCAGGATACTGCACAACAGATATGTTTTTGGGATTGATCCCGGGTTCAATTGGGGAAACCAGTAAGTTGGCCATTCTCATCGGCGCCGCCTTTTTGATATTCACCGGCATTGGCAGTGCCTCTGTGATGATTTCCGTGCTTTTGGGCGCAGGCATCATGGGTTTGATTTTTAATGCAATAGCATTGAATGAGTTTATGAGCTTGCCATTTTGGAATCATTATTTGATGGGTGGTCTGATGTTTGGGGCTGTATTTATGGCTACAGACCCGGTAACAGCCGCTCAAACTGAACGCGGTAAATGGATATACGGACTACTCATCGGGATGATGGCCGTTATGATTCGCGTATTTAACCCAGCTTATCCAGAGGGAATTATGCTTGCCATTTTATTTGGTAACGTGATGGCACCCCTGATCGATCACTTCGTAGTTCAGTCAAACATTAAAAAAAGACTCGCCCGTGCTTAATTCTAATACATACGTATTCGGCTTTGCATTTGCCGTTACGGTTCTCGTGGCCCTGATGTTATCAGGTGCTGCAACCGTGTTAAAACCCTTCCAAGAGCAGAATTTTTTGAAAGAAAAGCAGGAAAATATCTTGAGTGTTGTTGGTAAGGTAGCCCCTGATGACTACAAGAAATTCGATCAATACATCAAAGCTGTGGTGATCGATGAACAGGGCAACGAGGTGAAAAATATGAAGGCGTTCGACATCAATTTAGCCTACGACAAAAAATTAAAGTCCAAAAACCCATCCCATAAGCTCAACTACCCGCTGTATATTTTTGAAGAAGGTGGAAAAAAGACTTATATTCTTCAGATGGCTGGGGTGGGATTATGGGGCCCCATTTGGGGCTATCTTGCACTGGATGAAGATGGAAATACAGTCAAAAAGGCGGTGTTTGACCATAAAGGTGAGACACCCGGATTAGGTGCTGAAATCAATACCGATGGGTTCGAGGGTCAGTTTCAGGACCGCAAGATTTTGGATGAATCGGGGGCGTTTGTTTCGGTACAGGTCACCAAAGAAGCCAAGGCT
>VGGT01000056.1 GCA_016868485.1 Bacteroidota bacterium | reverse complement strand
CCGACGACTGCTATTATGAGGATTGGTTTCAGGATGTCGACGATGGCTGGATCGTGGCCATCAACTTCCGCGACACAGTGCGCGAGGAATGGAGCCGCTGCGGCATCGATCAGTTCCTGCACTACGGGGGTGAACTCGATGATATGCCTTGGCAAAAATATCATCCCAGCGAACTGTTTCGTTATGTCGATGGTTTGGTCAGTCGTCGGCTCAGCATCTAATTGTTCCCTTTAAAACCCTCAACCCCCTTTGGCACGACCACAATTCAACAGCAACCAAAGTGTTGGCACCGACGACGCGCCTAAAGTACGCCTCAGCGGCGCAGCCTTGAGCCGATTCCTCCAGCTGCTGCGGTATATGCGTCCCTACCGAAGGGCCTACTTCCTCGGACTGCTCATGCTGGTGCTTTCGAGCCTGTCATCGCTCTCTTTTCCATGGCTCATGGGGCAACTGATCGACACTTCGCTCGGTCAACTGCCTTCCGACGACGCAGGAATGCCTGGGGCAGGCAGAGGAACCAGCCTGTCTTGGGACCTCAATGGACTGGCCTGGGTGCTGGTGGGCGTCCTCATTTTGCAATCGATCTTTTCCTTTGCACGGGTTTACCTCTTCGTGCGCGTAGGCGAGTCGACCCTGGCCGACCTCAGGCGCGATACGTATGCGCACCTTTTGCGATTGCCCATGGAATTCTTCGGTTCGCGGCGGGTTGGTGAACTCAATTCGAGGCTCTCGGCCGATTTGTCGCTCATTCAAGATACCCTAACCACCACCATAGCCGAACTGCTCCGACAAGCTGTTGTTTTGGTGGGCGGCCTCGCCTTATTGGCTTCAACCAGTGTCCGATTGATGGGATTTATGCTCGCGATTCTCCCTGTTTTGGTGTTGCTGGCCGTGGTCTTTGGTCGCTGGATTCGTAAGGTGGCCCGTGCAGCACAAGATGAATTGGCCGATGCCCAAACCATTGTTGAAGAGACCTTGCAAGCCATTGGTAGTGTCAAAGCCTACGCCAATGAGGACTATGAAACCCATCGTTTCTCTGGTAAAATGCGTTCGGTGGTGAAACTAGCCCTCCGGGGAGCCCTATTCCGGGCGGCCTTCACCAGCTTTGTGATCCTAGGTTTGTTTGGGAGTATTGTAGCCGTCATCTGGTTTGGCGCCCTCATGGTGCGCGACGGCAGCCTGAGTATTGGAAGCCTCACCAGCTTTGTTTTGTACAGTACGTTCGTGGGCGCCGCTTTAGGAGGATTTGCCGAGTTGTTTGCCCAATTGCAACGCACACTGGGTGCTACCGAACGCGTGCTGGATCTTTTTTCCGAACCCGCCGAGCCATCGGTTGGGGGAACGGCCGATGCTTCGCAAATCAAAGGACACATTGAGTTTCGCTCGGTCGACTTTCACTACGCGTCTCGGGCCGATGTGCCCGTACTGCGCCAGGTGGATCTTTCGGTGGCACCCGGCGAAACCCTGGCCTTGGTGGGCGCGAGTGGTGCCGGAAAGTCGACCATTGTTCAGCTGCTCCTCGGTTTCTATTCGCCGGTGGGTGGCACCGTGCAAGTCGATGGGGTAGAACCCCGTCATTATGGATGGTCGACCTACCGCCAGAAGTTGGCGGTAGTGCCCCAGGATATCGTTTTATTCGGCGGTACCATTCGAGAGAACATTGCTTACGGTAGGCCTGGAGCCAGCGATGAGGAGGTCCGTGATGCAGCCATTAGGGCCCACGCCTGGGAATTTATTGAGCAGTTTCCCCAGCAGTTCGACACGGTGGTGGGTGAACGTGGCGTGCGCTTGAGTAGCGGGCAAAGACAGCGCATTGCCATAGCCCGCGCCATTTTGCGCGATCCTGTGATTCTCATCCTCGATGAGGCCACAAGTTCACTCGACAGCGCATCTGAACGGCTTGTGCAGGCCGGTTTAGAGGAGTTGATGCGTGGAAGAACCTCGGTGGTGGTGGCGCATCGGCTCAGTACGATCCGTGGGGCGCATCGCATCGCCGTATTGCAGCAGGGAACTGTAGCGGAATACGGCACACACGACGAACTGATGGAGTCCGACGGTTTGTATGCAGGTATGTACAGGCTCCAGATGAGTGGCCGCCTATTGGAATAGGAGGTTTTCCACAATCGTTTTATTGTGCAAAACTTTTGCCCTTTTCTTTTGTTCGCCCCGCTACCTTTTTTGTCGCTTATCTTCTATTTTTGCCCCGTCTAATACCGCGTGGTGCGGTGGAAACGTACAGCGAATGAGAGCAATATTCCATTTTCAAAAATCGGTTGTCTTATGGAGCGGGGCGTTGGGCTTGGGGCTGGGTCCGTTGATTTCTGTTACTGCTTTGGCCCAGGATGCCACAGCAGCGCCAGCAGATTCGGGTTTTGGTTTGTCGCAGCTCATCTGGATCCTCATTTTTATCGCCGCTGCTGTGGCTTGGCTGCTTGTGCGCAGCAGCCGCATGCTGGATGAAGAGTATCAGGAGCGGGTCGATTCGGGTAAAGTTGATCCCGAAAAACTCAAAGATGTCGGCATCAAATTCAAGCCCCGTGCTGTACACGTGGTTGGGGCTTTGCTCACCTTGTTTCTGGTTGGTGGCATCGGTTGGGGCATTGATGTGGCCTCGCACGTGGGTATACATCAGGGTTATCAGCCTGCTCAACCTGTGGCCTTTAGCCATGAATTGCACGCAGGTGCGCATCAAATCGCGTGCAGTTATTGCCATACGGGTGTGGAACGCGGTAAAAGTGCCACCATTCCTTCGGTGAACATCTGCATGAATTGCCACAACCAAATCAAAAAAGACGCTCCGGAAATTAAGAAGATTCATGCGGCTTGGGAACAAAATCGTCCGATTGAATGGATTAGAATCCACAATCTGCCCGATTTCGCTTATTTCAACCACTACCAGCACTATAAAATTGCGGGCATCGAATGCCAGACCTGTCATGGACCGATCGAGAAGATGCCCGAGGTGTATCAGCATTCCCAGCTGACCATGGGTTGGTGTATTAATTGTCACCGCGAAACCAAGGTCGATCTCGACAATGGTTATTACCAAGCCGTACACGGAGACAAGCCCGCATTTCAGGCCGCTTTGAAAGAGAAAGGGCTCACCATCGCCAATTTAGGTGGTTTAGAGTGCTCTAAGTGTCATTATTGATGTTTCGTTTGAAAATTCGTTGAACCGAAGGTTACCGCTGATCAACTGTTATGGATAAAACACAACCCAAGTACTGGAGGGGCCTGGCCGAATGGCAGCAGGAAGAATCGTTCCGTGATGAAGCTTCCCGCGAATTCAAAGAAGAATTGCCCCTCGAGGAAATTCTCGGATCGGGCAGTTTGTCCCTTTCCTCCAACCGCCGCGATTTTTTGAAGTTTTTCGGTTTCGGAATGGGAGCCGCTACATTGGCCGCCTGTACCAAGGCTCCGGTGAAAAAGGCCATTCCTTTCGTGAATCATCCCGAGGAGATGTCTCCGTCATTGGCCACTTGGTATGCCACAACCTATTATGATGGCTACGATTACGCGAGCGTATTGGTGAAAACCCGCGAAGGCCGCCCCATCAAAATGGAGGGCAATGCCCTTTCGCCTATTTCGCAAGGTGGTGTAAATGCCCGGGTACATGCCTCTGTTTTGTCGCTCTACGATACCACGCGCTACAAAAGCCCGCGTTCGGGTACAGAATCGATCTCATGGTCGGAATTCGACCAGAAATTTAGTGCCCAAATGGAAGCCGCTGCAGGTCGCCCTGTTGTGATGCTCACCGACAGTGTGGTGAGTCCCACTACCCGTCGCCTGATGACCCAAGCCATGGCCAAGTACCCCAATCTTCGCTGGGTATCTTATGACTCCATTTCCGCTTCGGGCATGCTCGAAGCCAATGAAATTGATTTCGGTCAAGCCGCTTTACCTTCTTATCGTTTTGCTCAGGCCCGTGTGGTATTGGGCATCGATGCCGACTTTTTAGGCAACTGGTTGATGCCCGTCGCCTACACACGCGATTACACCCAAAACCGCAAGATCAATCCCGATAAACCGGAGATGTCTCGACACATTCAGTTCGAATCACGATTGAGTGTCACGGGGTCCAACGCCGATGTACGCGCAACCTACCGCGCATCCCAAGAAGCCCTTGTGGTGGCCAACCTCTACAATTCAGTAGCAAAATTGGCCGGACAAAGCCTGTTATCGGTTCCAGCCTTGGAACTTGCGGGCAACTCAATCACACAATCGGCCGCTGCTTTGTGGAAGGCAAAGGGTCAGGCTTTGGTGGTTTGTGGATCCAATGATCCCAAAGTACAGCGCATGGTCAACGGCATCAACCAAATGCTGGGGTCTTATGGCAGCACCATCGATTGGTCTGCTCCGATGTCGATCCGACAGGGCCGCGACAGAGATTTGGAGCAGTTGATGGCTGATTTGAAGTCCGGTGCGGTGGCTGGTTTGATTGTTTGTGGTGCCAATCCTGTTTATGACCACCCGAAAGGCAACGAGTGGATGGAATTGATCAAAAAAGCCACTGTGAGTGTAGCATTCTCAACCCAGCCCGACGAAACAACGGTTTGCGCCCGCCTGATTGGGGCTTGCAGCCACTTCTTGGAGCGCTGGGGAGACGCTGAGCCTGTTGCCGGTCAATACAGCCTCCAGCAACCGGCCATTTCTCGCCTCTACGATACCCGCTCCCTGAATGAGTGGTTGCTCCAAATGTGTGGGTCAACAGAATCGGCCTACGACGCGTTGAAATTGACTTGGAACGGACTCGCATCCGCTTCAGGTGCCGCCGATGCCAGCGCATTCTGGCGCACTGCCCTACACAATGGGGTGTACAGCGCTCAGGCTAATCCTGTTTCTTCAGTTGCCTACAAAGGTTTTGATGCTTCAGTAGCCTCCGGAATCACATCAGGCAAGGCCGACGGCTTGGATTTGGTGTTGTACGAAAAATTGAGTTTGGGTAACGGTGCGCACGCAAGCAACCCATGGCTGCAAGAGATGCCGGATCCGATATCCAAAGCCTGTTGGGACAACTACCTGGCGGTGAATGTGAAGACCGCTCGTGAGAATAACTGGAAAGACGGTGATATGGTGAAAGTGAAAGCTGGATCTGTAGAAGTCGAGGTTCCTGTATTGGTTCAGCCGGGTATGCATCCCCGTACGGTGGCCTTGGCTGTGGGCTATGGCCGAACGGAGGTGGGTGTGGCCGGAAAGGGGATCGGTGTGAATGCCTTCGCATTGGTGCAGACGGGTAGTCATCGCTCTTCGATTGTTTCGGGGGTTCAGGTTTCCGCAACCGGTCAAACCACTGAGCTCGCCCAGACCCAAACACATCACACCATCGAGGGGCGGAATATTGTGAAGGAAACCCACCTTGACCGATATGTGGCCGACCATGCCGACGGCAATGTGCGTCCGTACGTCACCCGCAAGAAAGCCGACGGAACCTATGAAAAGGTCTACCCAGGAAAGAGCCGCAATGCCATTACCCTTTGGCAGGACCGCGACTACGAAGGTCACCATTGGGCCATGGCGGTAGATTTGAATGCCTGTACGGGTTGTGGCGCCTGTGTGGTGAGTTGCCAAGTCGAAAACAACGTGTCGGTTGTGGGCAAGCAAGAAGTCATCAACCGAAGAGAGATGCACTGGATCCGAATCGACCGCTACTACGCGTTTATTGAAGATGGCGAGCGGATCGATAAAGAAAACGACTACGAGCGCATCGGAACAGGCGATCAAGTAGATGTGGTGTTTCAGCCCGTTATGTGTATGCAGTGCGACAATGCGCCCTGCGAAACCGTTTGTCCGGTTCTGGCCACTGTGCACTCAGACGAGGGCCTCAACCAAATGGTCTACAATCGTTGTGTGGGCACGCGCTACTGCGCCAACAATTGTCCCTACAAAGTACGCCGATTCAACTGGTTCAGCTACATCGACAACCCAAAGTTCAACACCAACCCATCACAAACCGACCTCGGTAGAATGGTGCTGAACCCCGATGTCACCGTTCGGGCACGGGGTGTCATGGAGAAATGTACCTTCTGCGTACAACGCATTCAGGCAGGAAAGCTCGACGCCAAGCGTGAGGGGCGTGGAGTGAATGACGGTGAGGTCAAGACAGCCTGTCAGCAGTCTTGCCCGGCCGGTGCCATTGTGTTCGGTGATCTCAACGACCCCGAGAGTGAAGTATCGCGCTTATTCTTGAATGAGCGTTCCTATGGCGTAATTGAAGAACTCAATGTTCTGCCCTCGGTCAACTACCTCACGAAAGTCAGAAACCGCGATACCGCAAAAGCTTAGTGTTTAATATTATTGTAACAAACGATACGATAAGATGTACGAATCCCCCATCAGGCGACCGCTGATCACCGGCGAGACCAGCTACGCCAAAATCACCGAAGACATTGCCCAGACCGTCGAGGGCAAGCCCACCAAGTGGTGGTACCTAGGATTTATAGTTTCGGTCGCTGCACTTTGTCTGTGGTTTCTCACCGTAGGATATCTGCTCTTTACTGGGGTAGGGGTGTGGGGCCTCAACAAAACAGTCGACTGGGGTTGGGACATCACCAACTTCGTTTGGTGGGTGGGTATCGGTCATGCCGGCACCCTGATTTCCGCCATTTTGTTGCTGTTTCGTCAAAAGTGGCGGACGGCGGTGAATCGATCAGCGGAGGCCATGACCATTTTTGCAGTCATCTGTGCGGGTAGTTATCCGTTGCTCCACGCCGGTCGCCCTTGGGTGATTTATTGGGTATTTCCCTTGCCCAATACATATGGGTCTCTTTGGGCCAACTTTAACTCTCCTTTGTTGTGGGACGTATTCGCGATTTCGACCTATCTCACCGTCTCTGTTGTGTTCTGGTATGTTGGTCTAATCCCTGATTTGGCCACGATACGCGACCGAGCCACCGGTCTTCGGCGCAAGATCTATGGTTTCTTCAGTTTTGGATGGAATGGATCGGCCAAAGCGTGGCAGCGTTTTGAAAGTGTGTCCCTCATCCTCGCAGGTTTGGCCACTCCACTCGTTCTTTCCGTGCATACCATTGTATCGATGGACTTTGCTACTTCGGTGATTCCGGGATGGCACACCACCATCTTCCCTCCCTACTTTGTGGCGGGTGCCGTTTTCAGCGGCTTTGCCATGGTGCTTACCCTCCTCATCATCATGCGTAAGGCCATGCGCCTCGAACAATACATAACCATCAACCACATCGATGTGATGAACAAGATCATATTGGTTACGGGTTCTATTGTCGGTTCGGCCTACATCACCGAGTTTTTTATTGCTTGGTACAGTGCCGTTCCCTACGAACGTTATGCGTTCATCAACCGCGCATTCGGTCCCTACTGGTGGGCTTATTGGGCCATGATGACCTGCAACGTGATCACGCCTCAGTTGTTTTGGTCGCAGAAGTTGCGCCGCAACATCACGGCGGTGTTCATCATCTCTATTTTCGTGAACATTGGTATGTGGTTTGAGCGATTTGTGATCATCGTGACCTCTCTGCACCGCGACTACCTTCCTTCGAGTTGGGCCATGTATTCACCATCTTGGGTAGAAATCGGCATGTTCATTGGTTCGCAGGGTTTGTTCTTCACCCTCTTTTTCTTGTTCGCAAAGTTTGTGCCGGTTATAGCCATCGCTGAGGTCAAATCGGTAGCCAAGAGCTCCGCATCACAGTACATTAAAAAGACGGCTGATCAAGAAGGCGTCGATCTCAAAGAGTTGAATCCACAGGTTGTTGTACCCCAATTAATCGATCAGTATGAGTAAACATTATATTATTGGCGTATTTGGCGATGAGGAACCGCTGCTCGAGGCGGTAAAGGAGGTTCGTGCCAGCGGTACACGCATCCACGAAGTCTATACCCCTTTCCCGGTGCATGGATTGGATGAGTTGTTGGGCTACAAACGCAGTCGTCTACCCAAGGCTGCCTTTCTGTTTGGATGCTTAGGGTTTACATTGGCCATTACCATGCAGGCCTGGATGCTGGGCATCGATTGGCCCATGAATATCGGTGGTAAACCGGCTTTGGCATGGCCTGATTTTGTTCCCGTTTCCTTCGAACTTACCGTCCTCATCACCGCTCTGGGCATGGTGGGTACTTATCTGGTCGCATGTGATTTTATCCCGGGTAATGAGGCCAAAATGCCTGATCTACGGGTCACCAACGATAAATTTTGTATGGCTATTGAGCGCGATGGCACCAACGCGGCAGCAATAACTTCATTGCTCAACAAATTGGGTGCAGAGGAAATACACGAAAAAGAACTCGAATTATGATCGCCAGGATATTACTGCTTAGCGCGTCGCTTTCAGGTTGTGCCTTGATCGCCGACAAGAAAGACCCGGGTTGGGAATATGCACCCCAAATGTATGTTTCAGATTCCTATGAGCCTTACAGCCAGGTGCGCGAACATACGGTGAATGCCGATGGAAAAAATATGCGTGCCCCTGTTGAGGGCACTATACCTCGTTCTTCCACAGGCTACGACAACACCCGCATGGAGTTGATGTACAACTACCCCATTCACAAGGACAGCATCGCAGATGCTGCCCGGATTTTGAAGAACCCGCTGGAAAAGAATGAGAAGAATTTGGCCGCAGGAAAGTACCTCTACACTTCCTATTGTGCACCTTGCCACGGTGACGCGGGTGCTGGTGATGGCTTGGTGGGTCAAAAGTATGGCGGGGTAGCCAACTATAAGGCCTCCAATGTTGTCAACGTTTCTTCAGGCCATATCTATCATGTGATCTCTAAGGGCAAGGGCAGGATGTGGGGACAAGCCGCGCAAATTCGCCCTGTCGAAAGATGGCAGATCGTACACTATGTCAACCAATTAAGAGGATATCAGGGAGAATAAACCATGGGACATCACCACGAATTTCATCCTGCCCCCGAGCAGTTCACGCCTTCCGATTCATTGCGCCGCATTTTGATGGGCATGATGGGTGTTGGGGTATTGGCCATCGCCTTTGGCTTATTCACCAACCCCGATCGGTTTTGGGCTAATTTCTTGTTGAACAACTGGTATTTCATGGGCCTTGGTCTTATGGGTACTTTGTTTTTGGCTACCCAATCCGCCAGCAATGCGGGCTGGTCGGCTGGATTTAAGCGCATCCCCGAAGCCATGGCGGGTTACCTTCCTGTAGCTTATGTGGGTATGGGTGTCCTGCTGATGGCCTTGGTATTCCATTGGAACCACCTCTATCATTGGGCGGTGGATGGGATAGCGGATCCCTCAAGTCACCACTACGATGAGATCATCGCCGAAAAAGTGGCTTACTTGAATGTGCCGTTTATGGTCGGTCGGGTACTGGTTATTTTTGCATTGTGGTATTTATTTACCCGGGCCATGCGTCGGAATTCTCTATTGGAAGACGAGATTGGAGGGGTAAAGATGCTGAAGCGCAACAAAACCATCAGTGTCATTTTCCTGCCTGTGTTTGCTGTTAGTTGGGCCATGTCGTCTTGGGATTGGCTGATGAGTCTCGATGCCCACTGGTATTCCACCATATTCTGGGTTTATCAGTTCGCCGCTTCATGGGTGACAGCTATTTCGGTGATTACGTTCACCGTTATTTTGTTGCGCCGTGCCGGACAC
>VGGT01000055.1 GCA_016868485.1 Bacteroidota bacterium | reverse complement strand
GACTAATTTGACGCGCACCGCATCGAGCAGTATGGGTTCAATTTCCAAACACTTTTGAAGCAGATGATCGGCCTCCTGGCGAAATTCAGCTGATTTCTTTTGGTCGGCCAGACTGCCCGCGTTGATGGTGACATTCATCCACGCGCCATATACAGCGCTTCGGATGCACAACACGGCAACGCCCACATCCGATACGGAGTTGGGGTTCCCCTTTTCGATGAGTTCTTGAATGGGATCGAGGCAGGCGAGCGCCATCTTCATGGTTTCGAGGGGCACATGGGTCGCATAGACCGTTGCTTGCTCGATTCGTTGCTTGCGTTCCGCTTTTTCTTCCTCCGAGCTTTTGGGCAGTGCAAAGGCATTCATGATGCCATCAAAGGCGCGGGTGTCTTCATCGACCTTGCGCAAGAGCAGCTCCTTTTGCTTCTGGCAAATCCGCGCTAATTCACTAAAGCGATCCAAGTGCGCTTCCCATCCCCTTTTACCCGCCGACAAATTGGCTACCATGGCACCAAGCGCAGCAGCCAGTGCCCCAACGGCCGCTGAAATTGAACCGCCTCCGGGTGCCGGGGATTCGCTCGCTGTTTCATCGGCCAGGTCTGAAAGCGATAAGTGCATTAGCCTTTGGTCGGCACTTGAAGACATTTTGTATTCAATGACCCGCTCTTCGGGCTGGAAGGGTGAAAGTTCCGACAGTCCCATGGTGCGCACGGCGCAGTCGATGAGTTCTTTTTCCGAAACGCCTTCACTGCGTCCCATTTTTTTAAGGAAATGCCGACCGGCGTCGACCAAACACGAACGGGGTACGAGGCCTACCAATTCAGAACCTGTTACCCGTATACCCCGCGCAGTGGCCGCACGTACCACCTCATCAAACGCCATATGCAAAGGAGTTTGCGTTAAATCGGTGAGATTCATGGAGATCTGGGCCGTTTTGTATTCTTCTATATACCATCCCACAGCCTTTACCGCTTTTAAGGTACCGGGTATGCGCAGCGGTTGTCCATCCTCATCCAACATGATTTTACCCGTTATGGGGTGCCCCTCACGTCTGATCCTTCCGGCTTCGCGCACATCGAAGGCGACCGAATTGGCCAAGCGTACCGATGGTGTGTTTAAATTGATGTTGTAGGCTACTAAAAATGGACGCGCCCCGATTACCGTGGCGCCCGATTGCGCATTGAAGGTGTCTGGCCCAAAATCGGGCTTCCAGTTGGGGTCGTTCAGCTTGGCTGGTAGTCCTTCATATTCTCCCGCACGGATATCGGCCAGATTTCTGCGCGACGGCTGGGTGGCCGATGCTTCGTAGAGGTAGACAGGAATATTGAGCTCCTCGCCCACTCTTTTTGCCAGTTTTCGGGAATATAGAACGGTTTCTTCCATACTGATGCCCGAAATCGGTATGAATGGGCAAACATCGGTAGCGCCCATGCGTGCGTGTTCGCCTTGGTGTTGCCGCATGTCGATGAGGCGTCCGGCGACGGAAATAGCTTTGAATGCGGCTTCTACCACCGCTTCGGGATGTCCTACGAAGGTATACACGGTTCTGTTGGTGGCCTTACCTGGATCGCGGTGGAGTAAGCGGACACCTTCGGTACTGGAAATCGCAGCGCTGATCGCGTCGAGTATGCGCAGGTCGCGCCCTTCCGAAAAGTTGGGCACACATTCGATGATTGGATTCATGGGGCAAATATAATTGGCCAACCAAAAGCCTGTTCCCTCCTCTTTATGCCGATATTTGCATTCTGTTTCATTTGTTCCCTATTTTATGTCGAAAGTACATTTATTCCTGTTGTTGCTGATTGTTGTGGCTGCTGGGGTGATACTCAGCACGGTCGATGAAAGCAGTTCATACGAGAATTTTGCCACGGCGGAAGCGAATCCGGGCAAAGAATTTCATGTGGTGGGCACCTTGCATAACCCCAATGAAATGGAATACGATCCCTTAAAGGACCCCAATTTGTTTCGTTTCTTTCTGAAAGACCAAGCGGGCGCTGTGCGGCAGGTGGTGTATCACGACAGTAAACCCCAGGATTTTGAACGTTCAGAGCAAGTGGTGATCATTGGGAAAATGTCGGGTTCTGCGTTCGAAGCCAGTAAAATCTTGACCAAATGCCCGTCAAAATACAACGAGGACAGTGTGGAAGTTCGTTCAACAACCCGTACTTCGTATAAACTTATGGTTCGCCCAGGGCAAAACCCAATTTCTGATCGTACGCTATGACCTACACGGGTGAATGGTTGCTTCCGGGTGAACTCGGGCATGCCGCAGTGCTCTTTTCGTTTTTTACGGCGCTGCTTGGGGTGATCAGCTTTGGTGCCCAAACACGCGGTATCGAAGGCGGGCGCTCACTGAGTTGGCTGGGATTGGGGCGGTGGGCCTTCGGTCTTCACACTTTGGCGGTGGTCTCTATTGGCGTGGTCCTCTTTGTGGTGATCTACCAGCACCGCTACGAATACCATTACGCCTGGTCGCATGCATCACGCGCCTTGCCAACCCATTACATCATATCAGCCTTTTGGGAAGGCCAAGAGGGCAGTTTTTTGTTGTGGATGTTTTGGAATGTGGTATTGGGTCTTTCCATCATTCGAACCGCCGGTCGATGGGAGGCGCCTGTGATGGTTTTCGTTTCTTTGGCCCAGTTGATGTTGTCTTCGATGCTCCTTGGTCTCTATGTGGGCGATATCAAAATTGGGAGCAGTCCGTTTGTGCTTCTGCGTGAAAGCATGCAGGCGCCTATTTTTCAGCAGGCAGACTACCTGAAATTCATCACCGATGGGAATGGCCTGAATCCGCTGCTTCAAAATCCTTGGATGGTGATTCATCCCCCTGTTCTCTTCCTGGGATTCGCATCGACCTTGGTGCCATTCGCTTATGCCATGGCGGGTCTGGCCACACGTCAATACAGTGAATGGGTGCGACCCGCGCTTCCCTGGACCTTATTCGCCACAGCCATGCTCGGAACGGGTATTGTTATGGGCGCAGCTTGGGCCTATGAATCCCTCAATTTTGGTGGATATTGGGCATGGGACCCCGTTGAAAATGCTTCCCTCATACCGTGGCTTTGTTTGGTTGGTGGCTTACACCTGATGCATACCTGGGAGAAAAGGAAACAGTCCTTACCCTCCGCAATCATTTTGATTATCTTATCGTATATCCTTGTCTTGTATGCTACTTTTCTTACCCGCTCGGGCATTTTGGGCGACAGTTCGGTGCATGCCTTTACGGATCTTGGAATGTCGGGACAGCTTTTGGTCTTCCTCTTTGCGTTTGTCATTGCTGCTGCTGTGCTTTTGGTCCTGTCTTGGAAACATCTTCCTCGTCAACATCAGGAGGAACCCCTGTGGTCGCGGGAGTTCTGGCTTTTTATGGGATCACTGGTTATGGCTTTAAGTGCCTTTCAGGTATTGTTTAGCACATCCACCCCTGTTTGGAACCGCCTATTTGGCACCAATATGGCACCACCGGCCGATGTGGTGGCCTACTACAACCGTTGGCAATTGCCCATCGCCGTGCTCATCCTTTTGCTTGGAACCCTAGCCCATTTACTTCCCTATAAAGGCAGCAGATCAGTACCGGTGAAGAAATGGCTCTTGTTTTTGATGATCCCCACCCTTCTGCTCACAGCGGCTGTGGCCATTCCGCTTCGATACACAAACTGGACCTACATCCTACTCCTGTCATCCTCCATTCTTGCCCTACTGGGTCACCTCGGATTGCTGTGGCAGCAAAGAAAAAAGTGGCTTCGATCGGGCGGTGCGGTGGCACATATGGGCTTTGCGCTGATGATGATGGGTGTTCTCATTTCCTCTTCGAGGAGAGAAGTCGTATCGGTTAACCGCTCAGGTTACGCCTACGGCGGACAATTTGATGAAAAGCAAAACCGCGAAAATGTACTCCTCTGGAAAGGTGAAGCATTGGATATGCCTCCGTATCGCGTGACGTACCTGGGGGATTCTGTGGCGGAACCCAACCACTATTACAGAGTGCAGTATGAGGAACTCAATCCGAAGGGTGAAGTAATCGATCGATTTGTGCTGCTCCCCAATGCACAAATTAACCCTAAGATGGGTTTGATTGCCACACCCGATACCCGCCATTATGCATTCAGCGACCTATACACCCATGTAACTCAGGTGATGGATAAGGAATCGACTGCTGGCAGTAAGGAATGGGGACCGCCTGAACCGTTGATGTTGTCGGGTTCGGGAGATACGGTTATGATGCGAGACGGGCTCTTGATTTTTGAAGGGGTCACCACTGAATTGCCAGTTGATTTAACAGCTCAACTCCAAGATGCCGATGTTGCGGTTGCCGCTCAGGTCACCTGGAAGACGCTGAAGGAGTCCTACCGCCTTAGGCCGGTTTATGCCATTCGTAAGGGTGCCGAATTTCGGTTTGATGATGTGCAAGCGGAAGCCGGAATTAACCTGAGTTTTCGTAGAATTCACCCCGATAAAAAGCAAATTGAATTGGCTGCTTCTGTGGCGGCGCCCGAGCCGCGCGATTATATTATCATGAAGGCGCTTCGATTCCCTATGATCAATTTGCTGTGGCTGGGTGCTGTGCTCACTACATTGGGGCTGTCCATGGCTGTGGTGGTTCGTCACCGCGAAAAGAATGGACCTCGGTCGATTTCCATTTCAAAGCATGACAACCCAGGCTGATATCGACCCCAGTCGAACACCGACTCGATTGATCATGGTGGGGAGTGGACATCTGGCTTGGCAAATGGGCGAGGCTCTGACGGATGCGGGCGTACATTGCGTGGGGGTTTGGGCGCGGAAGCGTTCCTCTGCACAGTCTCTTGCCACCCGTTTATTAACAAGCCCCCTGTCGGATGAAACGGAGCATTGGCCAGAAGCGGATTTCGTCCTTCTGGCGGTGAGCGACGCTGCAATTGCCGAATGCGCACAACACATAAAGGTTAATCCCCATTCCATCGTGTTGCACGCTTCTGGATCGGGCCATCTAGATCAGCTAACGCCCCATCCAAGATGCGGCGTTTTGTGGCCTTTGGCATCCCTTAGGCGTGAACGGGGGGTGGATTGGCCGAACACGCCCTTGTTTGTAGAGGGATCTGATCCCGAATGCACCAACCAAATTGCTGAACTCGCGCAATGCATATCTCATGTGGTGATTCAAACGAATTCAACGCTGAGAAAGGCCTACCATCTTTCGGCAGTCGGCTCAGCCAACTTTTCCCTGTTTCTTTTGGCCGAAACCAGTGAGTGGCTCAGAGCAAGAGGTGGGGATCCCCGCTTGTTGGGGCCTATTTTGCAGCAACTGATGGGCGATTTCATGGAGGCCTCAAACCTTCATGATCGCCAAACCGGCCCGGCATCGCGTGGTGATCGCGAAACTGTAGCACGGCAACAGCTTGAGGTTTCCGAACAACCTGCATTGGCTGCCCTCTACAGGCTTTTTTCTGACCTCATTGGTTTGAAGCATGCGGATGGAAAATAGCTGAACCCAAACTTTGTGGACCTATAAACGTTCTGTTGCGATGTTTAACTTCTTCAAGAAAAAATCACCAATCGAGGCATTGGAGCTTCGTTACCGCCAATTATTGGAAGAATCGTATCGACTATCGACCACCGATCGCAAGGCATCCGACCAAAAAAGAGCCGAAGCTGAGGAATTGGCCTTGGAAATCGATAAATTGCGCAATCAGTCGTAAGAAAGACCGAATGCTCCTAGAAATCCACAATAATTCCTATGGTAGGCAAACGGGTACCCACCGTATTGGGAATGAGTGATTTTTGGTAACGTCCCGGATTTTCATGATCCAAAATGGGCCTTCCGTCTGCATCGGTTTGAGCCACCCACACATCCGGAAAGCGTGTTTGCTGGTTCAATAGATTCTGAATATCCAGATATAGATTTAGTGCCCAATTCGTGTAGTTCCATTTTTTATCGATTCGAATGTCGAGTTGTTGTGTGGCTCCAGCCCGCTCTGAGTTGAGTCGACCAAAATCGAAAACGGCGCGACCAAAAGCGTTCCAAACGGCCGTATCCAGCGCGTAAGTTGCGTATGGGGTTGTAGGGGCGCCACCTACATAGCGATAACGCATGCCCAATTCCCAATTGTTGGCGAATATTTTCCCTGCGGTGAGCGTGAGGATATGGCGGTTGTCCCACGACGATGGTATAAATTGCCCATCAGCGTCCTCAAACTCCGATCGCACCCAAGTGTAGGCCAAAATACCATAGGTGCCCTTGTAGAGCTTCTGTTGTGCCATGTACTCGATGCCATAACTTCGACCCCGACCTGTACTCAATGCAGGAGCGTTTCCAATCACACCGAAATCACCCCCGAGGTTGGCCAAACTGATTTGCTGATCCGTGAGAAAGGGATATTGGCTGTAGCGCTTATAGAATCCTTCGATCGTTGAACGGAAATTATTGCGTCCCAAAAACTCCCAACCAGCCACCGTGTGGTTGGCGGCCATGTATTGCAAGCCATTTAGGCTGTTCACCAAATTGCCATTCCCATCACGGTAACCCATTACTGTGTAAGGTGGTAATTGAAAGTATCGACCCCAATGAGCGTTGAAACTCAGGGCGCTGCCCAAGCGCCAGGACATGGCCAATCGGGGGGAAAGTTGGTCGAGCGGATTCTGCATTTCTGTGGAATATGTATTGCCGTCCATTCTCAATCCACCACTCAACTGGATTCGTTCATCGGCAAGCGATCGTGAAACCTGACCAAAAAGGCCGTAACGGGTTAGGGAAATTTTACTTTCGAATCTGCGCACCACCAGCGAATCGCGCTGCAATTCACGAGAGGTATTTCTTACCGTATACCGTGCCCGATCAAGGTTGATCCCGTAATTGACTTTCCAAGACCCTTTGCGTAGAAGATGCTCATAGCGGAAGTGATTCTCACTTTCTTGGCTCAAATAATCTTGAATGCGCGCTTGGCTTTCATCATTGCCCGGGTGTTTATAGCTTACATTATTCAGCATATTTCTGCTCAAGACGAATGTTTTATAGCCATTCTGTCCGTATCGCTTATAGACCAGGCCGTTGGTATAATGCCATTGTGTGGTCACCGGTAGGTACCCTAAAATATAACGCTGCTGCTCAACCAATGCAGAATCTACTTCCGGGTTCTGTAAAGGGTCGAGGCTCAGGTTGAGTCCGGTATTCAAACTGAACTGATCGATGCTCCCGAGCCCGACGAAGCTGATTTCATTGCGGTTATCAATTTTATGTTTGATTTTGGCCTGAAAACCATTGAAGGTAGGCAGAAAGGGCAGGCCGATCGCGGCGAAAAGGAATTGCAGATAGGAACGTCTTGCCGACACAACATAGGAGGTTTTATCGCTGATCGGACCCTCGGCTATGAGTCCCATATCGCTTGCGCCCACGATGGCCCTAAAACTCTTTTGATCGGTGCGCGGGTCTTTCTGTTTGAATTCAAAAACGGAACTGAGGGTGTTGCCGCGATTGGCCGGAAACGCTCCTGAAAAGAAGTCGACCTCTCGGATCATATCGACATTGATGATTCCAACCGGACCCCCGGAGCTCCCTTGGGTGGCGAAATGGTTGATGACCGGAACCTCCACCCCATCGAGGTAAAATCGATTTTCGTTGGGCGCACCGCCGCGTATGATGATGTCGTTCCTGAAGCTCACCCCACTCGACACCCCGGGGAGTGATTGAACGGCCTTGCTGATGTCGCGGTTGCCTCCTGGGTTTCTTTGTATTTCAGACACCCCTAGTGTATTGATCGAGACCGGGCTTTCTTCCAATCGGGTGTAGGGAGATGCTTTAATCTCAACGGCTTCCAGCTTACGGACATCTTCTTCCAACTCCACATTCACGATGGCCGGACGTGAACCAAGCACCTGGATGTCGAGAATTGTTCGGGTTTTGAATCCCAAATAGCTGATTTGAAGACTGTAGTAGCCAGGCTTTAGGGCCGACAAACGAAAATTGCCCCGATCATCGCTGGTGGTGCCGTTCGTTGTTCCCTGAATGAGGATGTTGGCGAAGGAAATGGCTTCATTGGTCGACGAATTTTTGACTTGGCCGCGGATTTCTCCGGTTTGCCCATAAACGACCCGCATCCCATAGAACATCAAGAAGATGGACAGAACGAGTCTGATGTGATTATTTTTCAGCATTAGTGTACATTCATTTGTATTTGATTCCCTTGAGCCAATGATGCTTGATTCCCTTGAGCCAATGATGCTTGATTCCCTTAAGCCATTGATCCTTGATTCCCTTGAGCCAATGATGCTTGATTCTCTTGAACCATTGATGCTTGATTCCCTTGAGCCAATGATGCTTGATTCCTATTAGCGCACATAGGGCAGTCGCCACCAAGGCACGGCGGGCTGATCATGGTGTTCATGGTGGTAACCAAAGAAATAACAGGTAATGAAGGCTAAGAAATGATTTTTGGGCTGAGAACGTGCGCGGTGGATGTTGTTGTGGTCATGTTCTCCGCGGTGTGGCCAATAGGTGCCAAAGTAAAAAAGCTGCAGCAGACTCAACACGGAAGGAATAATATAAAATGCCACCATATTGGGCTTGGGTATCCAAATCGAAGCCAGATTAAACAAGATGGCCATCACCAGAATCTGATACCACCGAACGTAGTAAGTAATGAAACGAAAAAACCAGCGTAAAAACGAAGGTGGACCAAAATCAGGGTCGTTTTCGGATGCGGGTTGGCGGTGATGGGCATGGTGGGAAGGAAGTAGGCGCGACCAGCTGTTGCAAGCAAACAGCAATAGGCTAATCTGACCATAAAATCGGTTCAATTTTGGTTGGTGGGGAGCCACTGTGCCGTGCATGGCATCATGTGCGGTAATGAACAATCCCGTAAACAAATGGGTTTGGACGAGCACATGAACGTATGTAAACGGATGGAGCCAGTCTAAGGGTAAAAAAAAACCCCATCCCAATGAAACGGTCCACAAGAGCAATACAGCAGAGGCAATGACCACACCCCTATAGCGGTAAGGCGTCAATTGAATTGGTCGATCCGGCACATTCATCTCTGTTCTAATCCTCGATGTGGCGTACGATTCGGCGACTATCGGGTTTGGTGAACGGGTAGTAGAAGTCGATGAGCTGGCCGTTTTCATCGACCAAATACTTCTGAAAATTCCACCATACCCGACTCGAACTTCTCCCGTTGAGACTTTGCTTGGTGAGCCACGCAAACACGGGATGCTGATTCGGACCACGTGTCGAACTTTTTTGCAGCATCAGGAAATCAACCCCAAAATTGCGGGTGCAAAAGGCACCGATAGACGCATTGTCTAAAGGTTCCTGTCCGCCAAAATCATTCGTGGGCAAACCCACAATGATCAATCGATCGCCAAACTTCTTGTGCATAGCCTGCAGGGCTTCGTATTGAGGGGTGAAACCACACTCCGATGCGGTGTTCACCAACAATACCTTTTTGCCTCTGAATGATGAAAATTCAAGAAATTGACCGTCGAGCGTTTCGGCTGTAAGGTCATAAAAGGAAGAAGGCATAAAAGTAGGTTGTGATTGGGGTTTTGACCCGCTGCACGCCACAGCGCACAGCAAGAGACTCAGGAGCTGTCGTAAGTACATTGTTCTTATAACAAACAGTCTCAATAA
>VGGT01000054.1 GCA_016868485.1 Bacteroidota bacterium | reverse complement strand
TGGTCGAAACCCGCCACTTGCTGGCAGGCGCGGTTCAGGAACTTGTTCGGACGAAGTTCAGCCGCTGATTTTTTTTTGACATAGTAAAAAGTATAGGCGGGTGTCTTAGCCCCCTGAATGGCCGCTCAATTGTTGGCCTGTATGGCTTTCGGAGCAGTCCAAGAGCTGATCAGGAGTGCCCTCGAATACCAAATGCCCCCCGTCGCGCCCCCCTTCAGGCCCCAAGTCAATCACCCAATCCGCCGCACGAATAACATCCGGGTTGTGTTCGATGATCCAAATGGAGTTGCCTTGCTTTTGGAGTGCAGCCAGAGCCTCCATCAATTTACGGACATCATGAAAGTGCAGCCCAGTGGTGGGTTCGTCGAAAATAAACAGGGCATTGCGCGCTTGTTGACCATGGGTGAGGTAGCTCGCCAATTTCATCCGCTGTGCCTCGCCACCCGAAAGGGTACTCGATGATTGTCCGAGCGACATATAACCCAATCCCACATCCGACAAAGGCTTCAGACGGGTCACCACCGAATGTTGGTCGTGGAAAAACAAGAGGGCATCGTCGACCGTCATACACAGCACGTCGTAGATCGTTTTTTCGCGGTAGCGTACCCCCAAAACGCTCGGGCCGAAGCGCATGCCTCCGCAATCGTCGCAAGGCAGGGTGAGGTCGGCGAGAAATTGCATGCTGATGGTGACGGTTCCCTCACCCTGGCAGGTCTCGCACCGCCCACCAGGCACATTAAAGGAGAAATGCGATGCGGATAGCCCCATGGCCTGACTCGCCGGCTGGGCGGCAAAAAGTTGACGAATGCCATCGTAGGCTTTGGTGTAGGTGACCGGATTTGAACGGCTCGACTTGCCGATCGAGTCCTGATGCACCAATTCGATCAGTTGCAGGCGCTGCACGGGTCCTTCGATGCGGTCATGATCGCCTGCTTTTTCCGACGACTCATTCCGCATGCGCAGCATGGCTGGATAAACGATTTGCTTGATCAAGGTCGACTTGCCTGAGCCGCTTACCCCCGTAATCACAGTGATGCAATGCAGCGGGAGGGTTAGGGTCAGGTTCTTCAAATTATGGGCACGAGCACCGTGGACGGTGATGCCCGTATGCCAGGAGGCACGGGTTGGCGCGCCCACTTTGGTGTTCAATTCACGCAGCGCAGCGCCGGTAGGGCTCTCGGCACAGCTCAATAATCCGGAGTAGTCGCCTTGGTAGATGAGTTGCCCGCCTCCACTGCCCGCGGCCGGACCGATGTCGATCAGATGATCGGCCGCACTAATGATGGTTTCGTCGTGTTCCACCACCACCACCGTGTTGCCGGCATCGCGTAATCGGCGCAGGACTTCCACCAGGCGCGCACTATCGCGGGCATGCAAACCCACACTGGGTTCGTCGAGTATATACAAGCTGCCTGCAAGGGTACTCCCCAAGGAGGTGGCAAGGCGGATGCGTTGGTATTCGCCTCCCGATAAGGTCTGGGTGGGACGGTGCAAAGTAAGGTAGCTCAAACCCACCTCACACAACAGACTCAAACGGGTGATGATTTCTTTCAACAAACGATCCGCAACCTGACGCAATGCCGGTGGCAGATTGAGCTGACGTAAAAAATGAAGGGATTGGTCGACCGGCAGAAGCGTGAGATCGGGGAGGTTCATGGAGGCTTGTCGATCAACCGATGGCAGATATACATAAGCCGCATCTTTCCGAATCCGACTGCCTTTGCAATCTGGGCAAACGGTGCGCCCGCGGTATCGCGACAACATTACCCGGTATTGGATTTTAAAGGATTCGCGTTCTAAATAAGCAAAAAATGCATGGAGACCTTCAAACCAACTGTTGCCGGTCCACAGCAATTCCTTTTCGGAATCGCTCAGCAGGTGAAACGGCCTGTGGATCGGGAAATCAAATTTGATTCCGTGCCGGACAAGCGGCTTGAGCCATTCATTCATTTTTTCGCCCTTCCACGGTGCGATGCATCCTTCATAAACACTAAGACTTTTGTCGGGCACCACCAAGTCGGGGTCTATGCCCAGTATGGTCCCAAATCCTTCGCATCGGCGGCAGGCGCCATAGGGGTTGGAAAAGCTAAAGAGATTAACGGAGGGCTCTTCAAAAACCAACCCATCCGCCTCGAATCGATCGCTGTAGGTCATCACCTGATCCCCCCAATCGACCAAACAAGCCCCGCGCCCTTCGAAGAAGGCGGTTTGTACGGAGTCGGATAAGCGTGAACGAAGATCCGCATCACTGCGGTCGGTGGTGATGCGGTCAACCACCACCTCTACCGACAGTTTTGCCCATGGGTCGCTTTCAGATGATTCCTTTTTGCCCGTAGAAGGGGATTGGGGGGCAACAGCAACTGCCTGCTCTTGTTGCACAAGCCAGTCCTCAATGCGGAACAAATCGTTATCGATACGAACCCGTAAAAATCCTTTCTGCAGCAGCACCTTGCATTCATCCAACAAGGTGCGGCGCTCATGGCGCACCAACGGACAACGAATCTCACAGGTTTGCTCGTCGGGACGCAACAAGATCTCCTCCACCACCTCATCCACCGTATGCCTTTTGACCACGGCACCGCTCACCGGTGAACGGGTTTCACCAATGCGGGCAAAGAGTAGTTTTAAGTAATCATAGATTTCGGTGGTGGTGCCCACGGTCGATCGTGGATTCCGCCCCCCGGTTTTTTGTTCAATAGCCACAGCCGGCGAGATCCCGTGGATGTAGTCGACCTCCGGCTTCTTCATGCGGTTGAAAAATTGCCGCGCATAGCTCGAGAGGCTCTCCACATAGCGCCGTTGGCCCTCGGCATAAAGGGTATCGAAAATAAGGGATGATTTACCCGAACCCGACAGGCCAGTTACCACCACCAACCGGCCACGCGGGATGGCCAAGTCAATGCCTTTCAGGTTGTGCAAACGCGCATTTTTGATCAGAATGTGCGTGCGTGGACTGCAATTTTCGATCGAGGGCAACAAGGGAGACAATTCCGACTGATTTGGCGCGCAAAGTTCGCTACAAATAACTTTTTATGTTGTTTATTTTTGTGAAATGACTGAGCTCCAAGATACCGACGATTTTCGCGACTTTCCCCAGTTGGCTCAGCAGTTGTCGGCCGTAGGGATTCGCAAGGAATTTAAAGCGGGTACGACTGTGGTAAAGGAAGAAACGGCTTCCGGTTCGATACCGCTGGTCTTGAAAGGCACCCTCAGGGTGATGCGCACCGAGCCCGATGGCCGGGAAATCATGCTCTATTACATCAAAGCGGGTGAGAGTTGCGTGATGTCTGTTCTTGGCGGATGGAGTGCATCGGTCTCGAAAGTCCGCGTTGAAGTGGAAGACGACGCTGAAATCCTATTTCTTCCTGTGGATCAAATGATCGATTTGGGCCGCAATTACCCCCAATGGATTGAGTATCTTTTTCGAATGTACCACCGCCGTTTTGAGGAGTTATTGGACATGGTTAATGCCGTTGCATTCCAGAAAATGGACGAGCGGCTGTGGAGTTTATTGATCAAGAAGGCAGAGATGCAAAAGGCGAGAATACTGTATGTGACCCATGAGCAATTGGCCAATGAACTGGGTACTGCACGGGTCGTGGTGTCGCGTTTGCTCAAGGAGCTGGAGACGGAGGGTAGGTTAACACTCGCGCGCAACAAGATCCGATTGGGCAGCCTTTGAGGTGTTTAGTCGTTCTTTTCGCTTGTGTAACTTTAGTAACAGTACAAGCCGAACCCAGCCCCGAAATTTGCATCCAATAATTGAAACACCGTAAGTAAAGAAGCCCTTGAAAATCATCCCTTGAAAATCATCCCATAAAAGTGAGCTTTCATCCAAAAGGGAGCTTTCTTCAAAAGTAAACAAGCAAGAAAAAATGAACAACCATGCATATTGAACAAATCTACACCGGATGTTTGGCCCAAGGGGCCTATTACATCACTTCAGACGGAGAAGCGGCCATTATTGACCCTTTGCGCGAAGTTACACCCTATCTCGATCGATTAAAAAAGGATGGTGTACGTCTGAAGTATATTTTCGAGACGCACTTTCACGCGGATTTTGTGAGCGGGCATCTGGAGCTGGCGCAGAAAACGGGGGCCGCTATTGTGTATGGCCCAACAGCAAATCCAGGCTTTGAGGCGATTGTTGCCGAAGACCTGCAGTCATTTCAACTCGGCAAAGCGACATTCCAGCTTTTGCATACCCCTGGGCACACCATGGAGAGCAGCTGCTTACTCCTGTTCGATGCGGAAGGAAAGCCCTCCGTCTTGTTCAGCGGCGACACCTTGTTTTTGGGCGACGTGGGTCGGCCCGACTTGGCGCAACAGGCAGCACACATGACCCAGGAGGAGTTAGCGGGCTTGTTGTACGATAGTTTGCAGCTTAAAATCATGCCGTTGCCCGACGACCTCACGGTATACCCGGCACACGGTGCGGGTTCCGCCTGCGGAAAACACATGATGAAGGAAACTTCCGACAGCCTGGGCAACCAGAAGCGTGTCAATTATGCACTCAATCAGCCCAGTAGGGAGGATTTCATACGGGCTGTTACCGAAGGGTTAACCCCGCCTCCAGGATATTTCGGCATGAATGTGGCCATGAACAAATCGGGTGCAGAGGCTTTTGATGAAGTATTGTTGCGTGGTCATCGGGCCTTATCTCCCGATGCTTGGGAACAAATGGCAGAGCATACCCATGCGCTCATGCTCGACACCCGCAAAGGATCCGACTTTGCCCAGTCATTTATTCCGGGTTCGATTCATATCGGTCTTGATGGTGATTTTGCACCTTGGGTTGGTGCATTGGTGGTCGACGTAAAGCAGCCCATCTTGTTGGTGGTCGACCCTGGTCGTGAAGAGGAGGCCATCACCCGATTGGCACGCGTTGGGTTTGATCAGGTTTTGGGGTATTTGAATGGGGGAATTTCGGCTTGGGTTGAATCGGGTAGAGAAACAGATCGGGTAAACCGCATAACAGCGGAGGAATTCGCCGAGCAATTTGATCCTCCAAGGTCCATTGTCTATGATGTTCGAAAGGAAACGGAGTATGCGGCCGAACATGTTCAAGACGCATTCAATCGACCATTAGCCTACATCAATGATTGGATTCGAGATATTAATCCCGATCAACACCTGCTGCTGCATTGTGCGGGGGGCTACCGAAGCCTTATTGCTGCAAGTATCTTATTATCGCGCGGTTACCGAAATTTTACTGAGGTGGCCGGTGGATTTTCAGCCCTTTCTAAAACCTCCATCCCTAAAACCGATTTTATATGTCAAAGCAAAGTTTTTTCGTTCGTTTCTTAATCCCTATAATCCCTATTCTTATGTTTGGTTTATTGAGTCAGTTGCTCGGACAATCCGGCAACAACGAGTTGAGTGAGGCCTTCAAGAACGGCGCATTTTTGGTCGACGTACGCACCCCGGGTGAATTCGCAGGTGGAAGTGTACCTGGCGCGGTCAACATCCCTTTGGATCAGGTATCCAGTCAAATTAGTCGGTTCAAAGGCAAAAAGGGAGTTGTGGTGTTCTGTAAAAGCGGCATGCGCAGTGGGCAAGCGAAGGGCATCCTCGACCAAAATGGCATTCCCCAGGTGATCAATGGCGGAACCTGGCAGAATGTGAACAAAGTGGTAGGCGATCAATAATCAATTTTCCGATGACATTTCAGGAAATTATTGATGGTGAAAAGCCCGTTCTGGTCGATTTTTTTGCGACTTGGTGCGGGCCTTGCCGTATGATGGCGCCCATCTTAGAGCAGGTTAAATTGCAGGTAGGCGATTCGGCTCATGTGATTAAGGTTGATGTCGATCAACAACCGGGTGCTGCGGCTCATTTTCGGGTTCAAGGCGTTCCAACCTTAATTCTGTTCCAGAAGGGCGCGATTAAGTGGCGGCAATCGGGTGTGGTGCAGGCTCCAGAGCTCGTGAGGCAGATTCAGTTAGCTACTCAGTAGGCCCTATCAGAACGCGCTCGGTTTTCGTTCCACGCATACCAAAGCGCAAAAATGACAAGAAAATAGAGTCCTCTCAGGGGGTAGTCGTGCATCCATTGCCAAAACGGCCAATCGAGACCCGACCAAGCCGTGAGCAGTGCGATTCGAAACACATTCGCGGCATGCACGATCAGCAAGGCGCTTGGCACAAACCACAATTTATGTCGCCAACTACCGGGGTACAGGATAAATAGGAAGGCACTTTGGAGGAGTTGTTTGAATCCGGAGCAACCTTCAATCACGGTGAGTCCGCGCCCATTAGCGAAGTATATCGTACGGTTCGCTAGCTCTGTTGGTTCCAATCCTGCCCAGTGGCACAGCCAGTAACTGACTTCGCTGATGTGAACAGCGAGACCCAATCGAATCGACTGCACCATTGGTAATACAAGAAAAATGTCGGCCACCGAATGATAACTGACATGGAAAACCACCAGGAGCCCAGCAAACCAAGCCAGTTCACCCAAATAGTACCATTCGCCAGTCGTGTACTGTTTGAGCCTCATAAGGACCCATTTGAGAAGCGATCTCTCCCTTTCTGGGTGTTCTGAGGGAGATTTTTGGGTGTTGGAATGCTCCGATTCGGGTGTCATGGCTTTTGTGGAATCAAAAGGAGGCTGTCTGACGTCTTTGGTTGGTTGTCTGACGGCTTGGGGTTGGCCCGAAAGATGCCGAATACGCTTTTCAGGTCGAATTCCTCGATTCGTGCCGGAGTTTTTCGGTTTTGTCCATAATAGCTCAGCGTTAAACCCTTGCGGCGCTCATAGTCGGTCCAGCACACAAACAAAGCACTGTGATCCACTCCACGGTAGGAATAGTTGATGTGGTAGATCCAATCGCCGGGCTCAATCAGATCAGCCGGTGCATATGGACCACCTTTCGGTTTGAGGTAAACCTTTGTCTTTCCTTCGGGCCCGACTGTTCGCCGATACACTTCATTGGCAAAAGTCCAACACGAGCCGCTGATAATCTCCTTGTTGCGGCAGCCCATGGCGTAGGCGGTTTGCAGGATGGGATGGGCCGCATCGAAGCAGGTGTCGCACGCCTGTAGCTTTGCGGCATCACCACACACGCATCGGTGCTTTTCATCGGCCGTAAGCACAAACCGATGGGCCAGCGAATCAGAGGCCAAGCTGCCTTCCTGAGCCCGTAACCAGGGCGTAACCTGCATGAAAACAAGCGTAAATAAGGAAAAAACCAATGAGCTCGTTCGATGAAACATGTTAGGTATCCGTATACAATGGAGTAATCGGGATTCAATGAGGAGCCGCAAAACTCGGCTTTTTTCTTTCCCGGAACAAACTTAATCGAATCGTATGGTGTTTTGACATGCTATGATGCCACCAAATTCTGATGCGGTTATTGAGGTTCGGGGATTGTACAAGAAATTCGGTTCGTTCGAGGCCTTGCGTGGGGTCGATTTCACGGTCTTCAAGGGTGATGTCTATGGTTTTCTGGGTCCAAATGGGGCAGGAAAGAGCACGAGTTTACGGATCATCCTTGACCTTATTCGGGCCGATCGTGGCACGGTTCGCCTGTTTGGGATGTCCTATCAGGAGCAGCGAAGCGAGATTTTATCGCGTGTGGGCTGCATCATCGAAAAGCCCGATTTTCATGGGTATTTGTCGGCCCAAACGAACCTCGAATTATTGGCCCGGGTTAGTGGGGCAAAGGGGCAAAAAGTCGACCGCAAGCGCATCCGCGAAATGATCGATTTCGTGGGGTTGTCTGGGCGTGAACATGACCGGGTAAAAGGCTTTTCACACGGCATGAAACAAAGACTAGGTATTGCCCAGGCCCTCATGCACGACCCCGACCTCATTTTGCTCGATGAGCCCACCACGGGCCTCGATCCGCAAGGAATCATCGACATACGCATGCTCATTTTAAAACTGAGCCGCGAGATGGGCAAAACAGTGGTGCTTTCATCCCACCTGCTCAACGAAATAGAACTCATCGCCACCCGAATGCTTATCGTGCACAAAGGGCAGAGTGTTCGGGAGGGTAGCGTGCGGGAACTCCTGCACGAACAACCCCTGCACATGTACCTCGATGCACGGCCTTTGGCCCAAGCCGAAGCCGTGCTGCGGCAAATGCCCGGAGTGGAGTTGCTCGATCAAAAAGAGGGGCGACTGATCATACAAACCCCACGCGATCAGGTACCCCACTGTTCGCGCGCGTTGATCGAGGCAGGGGTGCAGCTTCACAGTTTTGAACCCCACCGGGCTCTGGAAGACTACTTCCTTCAGCTGGTGAACTCCTGAACAACTTAGAAACCGTTTTCAAATCCCTATGACTGTTAAATACAAGCTGCATTAAGCGCAAGAGCCATGTTTATCGCCGCCGTAGTCAATGAGTTTATCAAAATCGCCGCCAAACCCCGGTCCTACCTCGGACTAGCGGCCATTACCGTTTTGGTGGGTGTTATCGAGTTGGCCATGTACCTCGACGGGGAGTCTTACGTACGGCTGGTGACCTCCGGAATCGAACAGAGCTTCGATCTTCAAGGCAGCCTGCTCAATGGCCATCTCATGGCATTTATCGTACTCCAACTCCTGATTATCCACGTGCCGCTGCTCGTGGCCTTAGTGACGGCCGATCTGATATCGGGCGAAGCCGCAACGGGTACCCTCCGGATGCTGATCACCCGGCCCTTATCGCGTACTGCCCTTTGGATGGCCAAGTGTACGGCCGGGGCCCTCTACACCTTACTGATCCTGGTGTGGCTGGGTATGTGCGCCCTTGGCATCAGCATGGCATTGTTCGGGAGCGGCGACCTGGTGGTGCTCAACAGCGACGGGATTTTGATCCTGCAACAAGGCGACATCCTCTGGCGTTTCCTCAATGGTTTCGCATTGGCCTACCTCGCACTGCTCACTGTGAGTACATTATCGCTCACCTTATCGGGATTCTCCTCGAATAGCTTGGGTCCGATGGTGGTCACCATGGCCTTGATCATCTTGTTCACCCTCATCGGCACCCTCGATGTGCAAGTTTTCGACCCCATAAGGCCATTTCTGTTCACCACCCACATGGCCGCTTGGCGGAGTTTCTTCGAAGATCCCCTGCGAACGAACGACATTGCGGCCTCAGCCGTCATACTGCTTGTTCACATTTTTGTATTGATGGGCGTTGGAATCTGGCACTTTAACCGAAAAGACATCACCATATGATCAAGAAAATTTCGAAAAAAGGAAGCACCTTCGTGCTTTTCGGTTTGTTCGCTTCGATGCTGAGCGCATCCCTATACGCCCGAATGCCATTGGGTTCATCGGAAAGAACGGATGAAGCCACTCATTTAAGGCAGCCGTCTGCAGGTGGTGGCGAACGCGCACCGATTCGTCTCATGCCGCCGATAGAGCCTGCAACAGGGAAGATGAGCGCAGAAGATGCCGCGGCCCGCGTCCGAGCGGTTTACCGCCGATTGGCTCAGGTGCGCTACTACCAAGCCCAGGCGCTGATTCGGGCCGATATCCCCCAAGTGAAAATGGCCGACGTTCGCGCTCAAGTAGAGTTCACCGCACCCGATCAGCTCAAAATCCGGTCCACCAGCCTCGCACTCCTTCCCAAGCAAGGATTTTCAGAATTCGCCCGCATGATCACCGACAGCTCGAATTTCACGGCTGTCGACGGAGGCCTAGTGACCCTCGGAGCGCGTTCAGCACAGCTCATAACGGTTGTGCCCGGCGCAGGCATGCCCCCCGACCTGATGTTGGCCCGCCTTTGGCTTGATGAGCGCCAGCCCCTTGTTTTGCGCGCAGAAATGACCACCAGGAGCCGCGGCACCGTGCAGGTCGACTACACCTACGGT
>VGGT01000053.1 GCA_016868485.1 Bacteroidota bacterium | reverse complement strand
ACGGTGCCGGCCGCAGGCGATTCTTCGTACCAATCGGTCTACTACCGTCGCTTCTATGAAATGACCAAAGTGCGCTTGCTGGAGGGGGTGAGTGACTCCTATCTATTGGGGCAAATAGGAATTTTGCGTTTCGGAATCCAGGTCGACTCACTGAATGGAGACACCACAGCGGTCAATAAGAAGAGGGGGGATGTGGCGCGGTATGAGCGGATCATGCAAAGCGAATATGACTACCGATATGGCCGAGTCACATTGGATAGTGTATGTGCCCGAATGGTGGATAATCCGGTTTATGACTTCATCAATATGAATTCATTTAATTTCATCAATGCGACCTTCGACAACCTGTATTTTCGTTTTCCAACGCAGAATGAGTTCGAAAGGGCCTATGTTATGGTTGATGCATCGCAGCCTTCTACTTTGTTTGGGCGGCCGGGCAGCAACAAATCCGACTACATTCAAATTGTGGTGGCCCAACGCGAATTCTGGCAAGGCTGGGTCGTGTGGGCCTACAAAACCCTTTTGGCCCGGGATCCAACGACTTCCGAATTGTATTCGGCCCAGCTCCAACTCAACGCCGATCGAAATTTTCATACCACGCTACTCAATATTCTGATTTCTGATGAATACGCCCACTTCAATCCGTAATTTAGTTTGTGTCCTGCTGTTTGGATTCCTTTTTGTTTCATGCAGCCGAGAGGAGTATGTGGTTTATGATGTAAATCCGGTAGAGGTTGAGGGGGTCAATTACGGCAAAAACAAGAAAAAAAGCGTCGAGCAATACATCTCGATACTCTATGCGAATTTATTCCAGCGGGCCTTGTCGGCCAACCAACTGGTCGAAATCCGTGATTTGATTGAGTCGATTGGCGACCAACAGGTGGCCTTTGAGATTGTACTCAGTAACTTCATGAATCGGGCGGATGTTGAAATTCCCAGCAACACAGAAATGCGCGCCGATGTTGATGGGTTCATTAACGATACCTACCGCAGGTTCCTGATTCGTCTGCCCACCGAAGCCGAAAAAACTTGGTTCAGAAATTATATTCAAACCCACCCGTTTCTGACTCCTCAAATTATTTACATGAGCTTTGCCCTCAGCAACGAATACCAATACTATTAAGCCCTTTTTGTTTCTCTAAACGTCAAGACCCCATTTCGTTCATTCCCTATGAAGCGTCGAACATTCCTTAAAAAAGCCGGACTTACAGCGGCGGGCACATTGGTTCTGCCCTATTTGTTGCCCAGCGGCCGATTGTTCGCCGCCACGGGCCGTCAATTGGCCAATCACGTCGTTTATGTAATGTTCGCGGGTGGTGTTCGGCAACAGGAATCGGTATTGCAACGCTACCTTGATGATTCTCAGCAGTTCCCTGTCGGAGGTAACATTATGTTGAATATGCTGAATGGAGCCCAACCTGCCGCTAAACGCGTCTACGGAACGGATGTGGCTGGAGAACCGAGGGGCAGCGCGCCCATTCCGGCCATTCTGCCCGCTACACTGCAGAGCCTGGGCACTTTGTTTCCTGAGGTGCGGGCAACGACCGCTGGTCATTTTTCTGGACTCAATACCCTGCTGACCGGAAATACAGGAGCAAGCCAAGGTCTGCGAGAAAAACCCTTGTCGCCCACCATTTTCGAATACCTGCGTCGACACGGGGGCATACCGGCGAGTAAGGTCTGGTTTGTCGGTAACCGAATTGGCAACAGCATCCCACTGCTCAATTACAGCGAGCATCCCTCTTATGGCATACAATACGGCGGCAATTTTTTAGCGCCCAATGTCACATTTTCTCCCGCAGGCAGAACGCACCTCAGCAACGCCCGCATCTACCATCCCGAGGAGGAGCTCGAGCCCATGTTGCAGATGAAGTATTTTCTGAATAACTCCTATACGTCGTCTGGGGGTATACAATTGCCTGAAATCGGAAACACGGATGAGGAAAAAGACCAGATCCGGTCCTTTGTTCGCGACACCTTCGCGCGGCAACAGCAAGGGCAAATCACTATGCCCCCCGTGGCCGATAACGGGGATCTCCGCAACGTTGGCTATGCCTGCGAGGTCATCAAAGCGTTCAAACCCGCGCTGACCGTGGTGAATATGGATTCGGTGGATGGCTGCCACAGCAATTTTACCGGTTACCTGCGCTCCCTGCACAGGGCAGACCATGCGGTGGGGTTCTTGTGGAATTTCATCCAAAATCAAGTACCCGATATGGCCGGAAATACCATTTTTATCGTTTCTCCTGAGCATGGCCGCAACCTGAACCCGAATCCAATCAAGGATGAAAATGATTGGTTTGCCTACGACCACAGCGACCAAAATTCGATGCGGGTGTTCACCCTCATGGCGGGTCCGAATGTCCCCCAAAATATGACAGTCGGCTCCGCTACCAATCCCGTGGGTTCTTTGATGGATAATGTGCTCACCATTGGTGATATTCTTGGTGTAAAACAAAGCATGGTGTCCTCAGGACTTATTTCGGGGCAGGCCCGCAGTTTATTCGACCGAATATGATGCGCGCTTTATCCATTAATTTGAGATCGAAAGCCGCTCTGCGCTTGGGATTCGTTTGTCTTTGGGTTGCGTGGGTCATGCTTGGTTCGTTCCTGATGTCTTGTTCCAAAAGCAAAGGCCCGGAAAACCCATTCGACGACCCCAAGAATAAGCCACCCATCAGCACCAATCCTGTCGATTCGTTGGGGTTGGATAATTTTGCGGGGCTCCAGCGCGATATTTTCAAAAAAACCTGCAGCAATTCGGGCTGCCATGATGGAACCTTCGAGCCCGACTTCCGCACCATCGAGAGTTCCTACAATACCATGGTTTACCAACCCGTCATCAAGAATAATCCTGCGGGTAGTTTTGTGCATCGTGTGGTGCCAGGCAATGCACAGGCTTCTGTGCTCCACGAACGGGTGGTGCGCGATATCGACGGCATTTCAGGAATCATGCCCCTTTCGGTCGACCCCAGCAGCGATTGGCCGACCCGTAAATCTACCTACATCAATGCCATTGCGGCCTGGATCAATGCCGGTGCCAAGGATATGTTTGGAAACCCTCCAGCGAATGGCCCAGCCAATCCCAGAATACAAGGGGTGGTTTTTGGCGAACACCATGCGCTATTGTCCTTTATGGGCGGAACACCACCCAAAGTGGTATGCATCAACCAAGAAACAGGTATCCGCTTGCAATTGCCCGTACGCCCTATGGTGCCGAGCCAAACAGCTCTGGGCCTGTTCGATGAGCGGGTTACTTTTTCCCATCAGGTTGATTTAGACCCGCTCCCAGAAGGGAAATACCTGATTTGGACCCCGCACACGCCTGAGCCAACCCATGGATGGGTTCGGAGTCGACTTAGCCTTCATCAACATGCCCGCAAATCGCCTTAGAAGATTCAGCCCCCTGGGTTTTGGGTTTCTCTTCCTGATCCTGCTCTTGGGATGTCGACCCGAGCGTGTCACCCGCATCGAATTGCCTCCCGCGATTCGAATTGTGGCGATTTCCCCCTTGGAGCTGACTGAGTTTACGGATCGGGTTACCGTTGAATTGGGTTATGAAGATGGCGACGGGGATATGGGGAGCATAAACCCCGATGAGTTGATGTTGGAGGTCAAAGATGATCGACTCGAGCAGGCCGACTACTACTTTCTTCCGCCATTGAGCCCGCCGGGAAGCAACGTGCCGATCCGCGGCACCCTTATTTTTAGGCTGAATGGCACTTTTTTATTCGGCAATGGGGCCTATGAAGAGACCCGCTACACCATTCGGCTGCGCGACCGATCCGGTTTCTGGAGCAATACCGTCGTTACCCCGATCGTCCGCGTCAACAGAAGGGTGTGAAAGCGCGCTGGTGGGTATTTCTCTTTATGTTATGGCCTACTGCTAAGGTCTGGGCCCAGGCTCCGGTCTATGTCATGAACAACCAGACGGTGGGCGACTGCAAGGCTTTTTTTGAGGATTCGGGGGGCAATCCGGTTACACCCGGGAGTTACGGCAACAATGAGAACTTCACCTTTGTGATCAACATTCCAGTGGCCCAACAAATTGTGATGAGTTTTCAGAATTTTTGTACCGAGGTCCTGTTCGATGTGCTGAGGGTCTATGATGGTCCCGATACCAATTCGACTTTGATTGGAACTTTTTCGGGGAATGTCTCACCGCCTGTGCTTCGCGCTTTTAGCGGGGCCATGACGCTGCATTTTCGAACGGACCAAAATGTGGTATGTACGGGTTGGAATGCCTCTTGGTATACCATAGTTCCTCCTCCAGTGCCGCCTGTCATCAGCCAAGTTAGCGCGCAGTGCCTATCTTCAAGCATCGATCTGACCTTAAATGGCCGTGTGCACTGCGACTCTGTCTACCCGGGTGCATTTGTTTTGAGTGGGGCACCCGCCCGAACGGTTGTGGCCGCTCAGGCCTTGAACTGTGTGGGCGATAGTACATCACAGCTACGGCTCACCCTCAACAGTCCATTTTCGGATTGTGCTGCATATGGTCTTCAATGGACGCTGAATATGCTCGATTTTTGTGATAGCCTTTATGTATTTATCCTCAATTCATCATTTGTGATTAATGATTGTCCGTTGGCGGCCACACTGATTGCGAGCAACGATTCCATCTGTATCGGGGGTTGCATCACGCTAACGGCTCAGCCTTCAGGGGGCGATTGCCAATATTCGTTTTCCTGGAATCCACCATTACCACCGACTGCAGGGCCCCATCAAGTGTGTCCACCACTGGGCACCACCACTTATTCCGTTAGCATACAGGATGTACGGGGCAACGGTCCGGTGAGCGCCACCGTCACAATTTTGGTTTCACCCGTGCCTCAAGCCGGTGTGGATACCACCGTATGTTTGCAGTCGCCTGCCTTTGATCTAGCCCCACGGGTAACGCCCGCTGGGGGTTGGTTTGCTGGGCCCGGTATTTCACAGGCCCAATTGGGCACATTCAACCCGGCCTCGGCGGGTGTAGGTGTGCACAATATTTTTTATGACCGCTTGGGTTGTCGGGATTCCATGCGCATTACGGTTGTTCAGGTACAGTCGGGGCGAACGCTTGCTGCTTGTCCGTCTGCACCCGCTTTTCAGTTGACCGGCGCTGTGCCTCCTGGCGGGGTTTGGATCGGCCCAAGGGTTACGCCTGGGGGCTTTTACACGCCGGCCGATTCGGCCCGTGCCGATACCCTCTACTACACGGCCTTGGGCTGCAGCAGCATGCGGATCATCATGATCGATACCCTCGAGATATCAGGTCCCACTACGGTTTGCCAGAACGCCCCCCTATTTACCCTTCAGTTCAGCCCCGTAGGCGGTGTTTGGTCGGGTATGGGGGTAACAGACACGCTGTTGGGCCGCTTCAACCCTGCAAACATGGCGGTTGGAGTGAATTGGCTGGTGTACAGGCTGAATGGATGCCGCGATAGTTTGCCCGTACAAATAACCCAAATCGACGCAGGACCCATGCGGACCTATTGTCCGCTCAATGCCCCCCTGCTTTTGCCATCAGGAACGCCCGCCGGGGGCGTATGGTCGGGCCCGGGAATATTGGATACGAGCACCGGACTGTTCAATCCCAATGTGAACGGCAATGCCTCCAGCACGACCTATGCGATATATTCACTCGGAGGCTGTTCGGATAGCCTGAGCATCCGCCTGATTCGCACCAATTTGGGGCCAGATACGGTGGCGCGCTGCCTGACCGATGGGGTATATGCTTTATCGGCGGCGGCCCTCAACCGAAATCCAACCGGAGGGGTATGGAGTGGCCCTGGGGTTAATCCGGCGGGTAACGGGAGTTTTAACCCCGCATTGGTGGGTGTAGGATTTCACCGATTGTTTTATACAGCGAATGGGTGTACAGACAGCGTGGTCATTCGGGTCGATCCGCGCCCAGTTTTGCAGCCCGACACCGCGGTTTGCGTGTTGTCGAACCCCTTTTTATTGCGCAGCAATGTGGTGGGCGGCACCTGGTCGGGACCTGGCATCGTGAATGCAACTACTGGCCTGTATCATCCGACGGTGGCCGGTATTGGGGTGCACCGGATCATTCAAGCGCTCACAGGAGGCTGCCGCGATACGCTTTTTGTGACCGTTCAAGCCGTTCCGAGCCCACAATTCACCTTAAGTCCAAGTACATTTTGTTACCGAGATACGCTTTGGACCCTAAACGCATCACCGGCAGCAGGAATTTTTTCTGGCCCCGGCGTCGTGGGCAACCAGTTTAACCCGCGCGTAGCTGGGGTAGGGTCTCATTGGTTGGTCTATTCTGTGGGTGCTGGACTGTGCCTGCGACGCGACAGCACACAGATAACGGTCCTCAGCGGCCTTTCCATCAACCTATCCCTCCCCAAAGACACCTTTTGCGTGGGTGAACAGGTTCGAATTGCAGCAATAGGTACAGGTGGCTTGCCCGCCAAAACTGTGGTTTGGTTTCCCGGCGGCATCATGAGCGACACCCTTGTTTTTACCGCCACGGCATCGGGATGGTACCGCGCCGTTTTGAGCGATGGTTGCAGCGATGTGTCGACCGACTCCATATTCGTGTATGTACATCCGCCCTTGCTGTATCAGAAGGTTCAGACACAGGTGGGTTGCTATGACAGTTTAGGAACCTATGAGATCAGGTATCCTGCGGGTAGTCCGTATAGAATTCGATGGCTCACCCAACCTTCTGTAAACGGGCCTGTCCTCCTGCGCCCTCAAGGGAGTTATGCATTTAGCCTGACCGACACCCTAACGGGTTGCACCACAACCGATACGGTTCAGATGCGCGAGCATCCATTCATCACGGCGCGCTTTTCTGTTAACCCCAACCGCAGCACTTGTGTCGAACTGAATGAGGCCGAATTCACCCTAATCGATCTATCGGTTGGGGCCTCCACCGGCACCTGGTATCCGGGCGATGGGAGCCAAATACCTTATGTAGCCGGGCAATACCCCAGATTCCAGTATGCCGATACGGGGCGCTATGTTATTCGACTTTATGTGGAAAACAACGCGGGCTGCAGCGCCGAAATGGAACAAACGGTATGCGTGAAGATTACACCCCGAATTCTGGTGCCAGACGCCTTTACCCCCAATGCCAATGGCAATAACGATTCATTTCTGGTCGTTTCTTTTGGAATTACTGAGATGGAAACCCGAATTTACGACCGCTGGGGGCATCAGGTCTATTTTTCCGAACAGCTCAACTTTCGGTGGGACGGTACGGAGAACGGCAATCCATTGCCTGCAGGGGTATACCCTTACTTAATCCGATACCGCGACTACAGCGGTCGATCCAATCGAATTTACCGGGGAACGGTTCAGCTGATCCGATAGTCATCGGTTTTGATGCATATGTTTGCATCGACAGGGGCCTTTAATCGGCTGTATTCGATACGCCCTGGGCTATGGGGTGATGCTCCAGGTCGATGTGCTCGTCGCCTTGTTGATAGGGTACGTACTGAAAGATGAACTGAAACATCTCATCGGTGGTTTTCATGCTGCTGTTCGATTCATTGAAATCGCGCGGCGGTGAAAAGGGGTTCCGCGGGTTACTGGCCCTATTGTCGAAGGTGCCGAAGGCCCACACCACCGAGCCAGCGGGAATGGGCACCGGCTTGCGAAACACATAGGTGTATTGCCAACGAAAATCCCATTGGGGAATAGAAATCAAGGGGATGGTGTCGCCCGACGGCACCACGGCAAATGCCTTGAATGTAGTGCCCAATAAATGCATGTGCGGATTCACACTGATCATTGAAATAGCGGAACGAATCATGGCGCGGGTATGGAAGCTGCGGACCGTTCCGGCAGGAATGTTGAAGCGTGGCACAATCTCCGAAATCCCCAAACTCCCGAGTTGGGTTTCCATGAGTGGACGAACAGGCGGTTTGTCCATGAAGAACAGATTCAAAGTCGAGTAATCGGAGGTATCGCGCACGGATGGTCCGTAGTGCTGATCATTGAGTAAAAAGGCACCACTTCGGCCGATTTTATATCCTCCAATGCCGTCGGGATAGGTGAGTGGATTCATCCCCGGGAGGTAGTTGAAAGCCGATAAGGTCAGAAGCGGGTAACTTCCGTCGTCGTTGAGCAAATTGATCGAGCGAAAGGCGGCATCCATGTCTGGGAAACTGTCTCGGTGGGCATAGTAGGGCCCTTTCATGGGTTGTTTCTTTGAATCTTTGCTGTAGTGTACAATATGCCCGTTGGTGTGGTGTACAAGCCTCCGATTGCCCGGAACATACTCCACAGCCCTGAGGAAGGTGTCGAATGGGAGTTCGAAAGGCACTTTCACCACCATAAAACGGTCCGTGTTGTCGCCGGGTAGGGGTACGGGCTCCTGGAAGTGAATCACCCAATCGGGGCGACCAAGCATGGAGCCTTCAGGAAATTCGGGGGGCAACAGACCTGATGTGTCGCCCGGTGCACATCCCTCTTCGACCCACCGCGACAGCAGCCTGATGTCGCGATCGCTCAATCGCTTTTCGCCGATAAACGAAACATACCCGGGATCCGCCGGCCATGGAGGCATATAGCGCGATTGCGTGACCTTTCGAATCGTTTTGGCTTTTTTTCGAACCTGTTGATACGTTATGAGGGGAAAGGGACCTGCCGCGCCGGGTCGGTGACAGGGCGTACAATTCTGGTGGATTATGGGTGCTATATGCTGGGCAAAATTAACCGGCGAATCGTCGGCTGATTGATTGCCGAATTCAAAGCCACAGGCGGGCAGAGCCGCCATCATACACAACATCAATAGCCTGTTCAATAAACAAATCGACATGATTATATATCCCGATCGATCAAATAAAGGTGCTGCAAACATCATTCGCTTTCAATGAAACAACCCACCGCCTGTACACGGGTGTAGGGTAGGGGGCGCTGAGCTTCCAAAGCAAGCAGTGTTTCCTGGAGGTAGTGCCGTTGAACCACGGTCCGCTTGATGCCAAGCTCAGGTTGTGCATCGTTGATCGCGCCCCGATATAGGATTTTGCCATCCCCATCAACCAAAACAACCTCTGGGGTTACCTCGGCACCCCATCGCTTCACATATTGCATCGTGGAATCGCGGAACACTTCGAAAGGCAGTGGATATTGATTCTTGAAGTTCTGGCACTCCTCCGCATTGGCTGCCGTTCCCGGAACGATGCCGGTCATGTTCAGTCTATGGCCATATGATGCATGGACTTTGCGCAATTCAGGGATATAATACAAAGAAGCCGGGCAATCGGGTGCCAAAAAAATAAATAATTCAGGGCTGCTTGGTGGTTTTGGGGATGAGCCACCACAGGATGTGAGCATGCCCAGGTACAGCCATAAAGCACAGAGGAAACCACATTTGCGTGTGTTCACCATGAAACGATGGATAAGGCCATAGATGTTTCGTAAAAATACACAAGATATGGGTTGCCTTGATGACCCATCACCCCCAATGCACCAAGCGCAGGTAGGCATAAACCAGCGGGGCAGAGAGGATGAGTGAATCGAAGCGGTCCAGTACCCCGCCGTGTCCGGGCAGGAGGCTTCCCGAATCTTTGCGGTCGAAGCTCCTTTTCAAAAGCGATTCGAGCAAGTCGCCATAAACACCCGCCACCGACACCAAGGCAGCCACCACCAGCCATTGGGAGGCGGTTAGGCTCGAACACCATACGGGCATGACCCAAAAGCCCAAAATGAGCGCAGCCAAAATGCCACCAACACTACCTTCTACGGTCTTATTGGGTGAAATGCGCTCAAACAATTTGGTGCGTCCCAAACCACGGCCGACCACATAAGCCGCTGAATCGCTGGCCCACAGAAACACGAAAATGCCCAACACCAATTCGGGGTTGTAGCGGCCATTAGGCAAAAACAACAGATAGGAAAGAAGACCGAAGGGAAGAACTATATAGATGAAGCCGAGAAAGGTCAGTCCCACATGCGCAAAGGGCTGATCGCGGTTGAGGTAGAGTTCCACCAACAGAAAAAAAGCG
>VGGT01000052.1 GCA_016868485.1 Bacteroidota bacterium | reverse complement strand
GTTCGCCATTTGCACCGACTTACGTAAATCACTGCTTGGCCGGGTATAGCTATAATACATATCGCGCTGCAAAAACATCAAAGTTGGCGTAAAACGCAGAGCGGCATGTTCTGCCAAGCGGAAGTCACTGACCACACCGAGGTGAAAACCTGGACCATGGCCAGAGCGCACGTACCGCAAACTATCGTCGCGCTCCAATACGGCATCGTCTAGACTGATGGCGAATCCACTGCTGTTGAGGCCAACCAAGAACCCATAATGAACCGCCTTTTCGTCGTAATGACTAAAATTCATTTGGGCATGCACGTTGGCTGTTGACAATCCAAAAAATAGGGCGGCAAAAAAAGGCCAATACTGAATTTTGATGGATGCGCTCATTTCTTTTGTGCGGTATATAAGGTACAAATCCCAAATGTCAGCCGTTCTTGTTGTGCTTCACAAAAGCCGGACTTTTGTAAAATACGCAGAAATTCGTCTCCTTCCGGGAATGCCGCCACAGAGGCGGGTAAATATGTGTAAGCCGAGGCATCACGCGACACCCATCGACCCAATGCGGGTAATATATGGTGAAAATACAATTTAAATAAGGGCGCGACGAGCGGCACACGCGAACGCGAAAACTCAAGAATAGCCACCACACCGCCACTTTTCAGTACCCTAGCCATCTCCGATAATCCCTGTTCCAGTTGCTCAAAATTGCGCACGCCAAAGGCAACAGTCACCGCATCAAAATAATCTTGAGCAAAGGGCAATTGTTCGCTGTCGCCTTCTACGAGCTGAATTCGATCCGCTAATCCCCTTTTTCTGACTTTCTGATCTGCCTGCGCCAACATGCCCGGAGAAAGATCGAGGCCAACAACCTCTTTTGGTTTCAATTGAAGAAGACCAATAGCTAAATCACCCGTGCCGGTAGCGACATCCAATATGCTCTGGGGTGCATACGGCCTAAGTCTTTTCAGTACACGTTTACGCCATTGTACATCAATTCCAAGCGACAATACACGGTTGAGCAGGTCGTAGCGCTCCGAAATGGAGTCGAACATATCTGCAACCTGTTCTTTTTTGGTTCCGGCCTGTCCGGGATATGGGGTTATGCTGGGCAATCTATGGTGAGTTGAGTAGTTCTTGTGTTGTCAAATTGGTCCCTGAGCTGGTAAAATAGACTAAGTGCTCGAGATGATGGCCTGATATCTAGACTAAATGCACTGTGACCAAATTACTAGACTAAACGCACTGTGCATTAAAAAGTTGCAAAGATACGACATAATTAGCCATACCCTACCTTTGTACGGATGAAGTCAACCCCACCCCCATTTGTGTATGTGTCGAGTCAACTCGATGTACAGAAGATGCCTACCCCAGACCGCGCCGAATTCGCTGTAGCAGGCCGTTCGAATGTGGGTAAATCCTCGCTCATCAATATGCTGGCCGGACATAAAGGATTGGCTCGAACGTCCGGACAACCCGGAAAAACGCAAACCATCAACCATTATCAAGTTGGAAATCAATCCTATTTGGCCGACCTACCCGGCTATGGCTATGCCCGAGTATCTCAGAATATGCGCAGCGAATGGTCCAAACACCTCAAGGCTTACCTTTCCAAAAGAAGTAACCTGTGTTTTGTGCTGTTGCTCATTGATTGTCGGGTAGAGCCACGACCCAACGACCTTGAATTTGCACGTTTACTGGCTCAAAATCAACGTTCTTTTGCCATAATTTTTACAAAAACCGATAAACTAAAGTCAACAGCCCTCAAAAAACAAACAGAAGTATTTCTGTCTGCCCTCCCAAGCCCACCTCAATGCCATTTCTTTTCATCGGCCCAAACTGGACGTGGGCGAGAGGAAATTCTAAAATTTATTGCGGAACATGCCCAATCCTTTCCATCGGCAGGATTGCCTGTGGATTAGCGATTGAACATTTGTATATGGCGCACCAATTTGGTTCGACCACTTTGCGTGTGCACGAGCTTTAGAAAATACAGACCAGCAGGCAGATCACGGGTGTCCACTTGATGCCGGTTGTGGTTCGCATCAACAAACCATTCCCCCATTTGAAGTACCCGCCCACCAGGTTCTAATAAACTCCACTGATAAAGTCCTGCAGACTCAGCTTTCAAAAGTCCAGCAGACCCAGCTTCCAAAAGTCCGGACCAATCGCAAATGACCGACCCGCCTACATTCGAGCTGCATGTGCAAGGCAATGCCCCGCCACGGGTAACTTCGCGAACGGATGTCCCCTGCTGTACATTGATGTGAAGATCAAGCACTACCGGAAGATGATCCGAAACATTGTATAAGGCATTTGACACCGACACAGGAACAGAACCGTTGAAAGGCGTTTGCACATTTCCCTGAAATCGTTGACCGTCATTTCCGATGCTTCGGTAACTCCCTGTGATGTACCGAATGCCGGCAGAGTCACCCAAAATGCGTCGATTCACTAATATTTGGTCAAAACGATCATCAAGACCGCCCCCAGAAAAACAGACAGTGCCGCTGGTTCTGGTCGACTGCGTATGCCACTGCGCAAAAGAACTGTTGTTGTTCCAGGTACCAGGCCTGTTGATGGGATCATACAAACGGTTGTCGGGTTGCGAATGGTTCACCATCTGACTGTACGCCAACTCACTGCTAGAACCCATATTGAGATCACCCATCACCAAAATATTCTCATTCAAATTTAGTTGATCGAGGTATGACATGAGCGCAGCAGTTTCTTGGGCCCTTGTAGATGCATCCGATGGTGTGGAGCCCGCCTTCAAGTGGAATACAACCACATTAAGCCATAGCGTATCGCCAGAAGGCGGTATCTGACGGTAAAACATGCGATAATACATCAGATCACGCACGGCAGACGAAATGGGAAATTGACGAGAAATACCCAGTTTCTGGTTGTCGTAATACAATATACTAACAATAGAGGAACCCGCAGGATTCATCAAATTAGCTCGAGCCCATCGTGTTTCACCCCCTACATTCAAAACATTATTAAGAATCGAGAGCGTGACTGCACTACTCGGACCAACCTCCTGGAAACCGATGATGTGTGGGCGAACATGAGGAATGATGGTACGTAGATGCCCTTCCTTTACGGATTGCACGTTGACCGTTGGCGTACAATCGGTAGTCGATGAACCAAAATACATCAAATTATAAGTCATGACCCGTAAGGTATCAACAGCATGGGCCGATCCATTCAGACCAATACAGAATAAAATCACCCATAATCCGACCCCCCTATTCGATAAAAAAACCCTCCGAAGAGGGTCTTTAAAAGGCACAAATATCATTGAATTACTTACGGCGGTAGCGCTGATTGAATTTATCGACTCGTCCCGCTGTATCAACCAATACCTGTTTTCCTGTGAAGAACGGGTGTGATGTGTGCGATATATCCAATTTAATAACTGGATATTCATTGCCATCCTCCCATTTCACCGTATCGCGTGTTTCAGCAGTAGATTTTCCCAAAAACATATAGTCGTTAGACATATCCCTGAAGACCACAAGACGATAGTTGGATGGGTGAATATTCTTTTTCATAACCGAGTAATTTCTTTAAAGAGGCGCAAAGATACGAAAAAATCAATGATGTGATTGGCTTATCGGGTTAAAATCATCTTACGGGTCTTTGATAAACCATCGACACGCAGCGTATAGAGATAGATTCCAGACTGTAGATGTCCAAGTTGAACATCTTCCTCATGCAAGCCCGCTTCTCTACGCTCTGTTTGCCCTTGCCACAAGACCCGACCCGATAGATCTTGGATCAACAGCTGTGTCTTGGCTCCCTCCGACAATTCATAGCGAATCCGGGTAGAACCCGTAAACGGATTCGGATAATTCGGGTGCAAAATAAATCCACCTCGAGTCAATTCCTCAACCGAAACCAAATCACAGGGTGCGGAAACCTCCTCGAAGCAAAAATCATCAATCGCGAAGCCTTCACCCTGGAAGGCATCATCCGATGCAAACTTGAAACGGAAAATCACACGAGCGGTGCTGATGGTATTGAAAATATGGGACATATCCATCCATGCACTATCACTTTGACCAGACCAACCAAAACCAGCATTACTGGGTGAAACCGTATAGTCCTTTAATGAGTGCACGACGTTGTTGTACCAATTGAAGGTAACCGTATCAATTTCGCCCCAATTCAAGAATCGGATACCACCATTCGTAGAGTACTCAATGGTTCCTCCATCTCCATGCAAAGGTGCATTGGTGATGTTATTCGCCCAAAAATCGGTTAAGAATTTAGTTTTGAAACTAACCCGATAACAAGAGCCTTGCTGAACACTAAAAATCGGTGTGAACAAAGCAGAGGAATCATACGGACTATACGTACTGTCTGCATCGATATACCAACAATTAGAACCACTCGCAGCGCCATTCATGAATCCCTTTGCCGGTGTACCCTTGGTCCAACTGTTTCCACCACTGCGCAAGGTCGACCAATTGCGCGTGAGCCATTCAGGCAGGGCCCCATCGAAATTATTGCAATAGGGAAACGAACTGATGACCGGGAATCCGATCGCTTCCGTACAAGCCGTGTCGTTGTAGGGGTATTGGTCTGCTGTGCCATTCGGCTGAGAAACATCCACACAAATGGTATTGCTCCCCTCATTCAGGAAGAAGGGCGACTGAAACTGGTAAAGGGTATCCACCATAAAGCCAAGATTCAAGTTATTGATGGTGAGCGTCCCGCCCGGAACTGCCAGCCCATTCAGAGTTAATCGAGCATTAACGGTGTTCAACGTATTGTCGCCGTTGTTCCTGATCCGGGCAGAGGCAAGTACTGTATCGGTAGCCGAAGGGAATGGCTTATTGTAGACGACCTCCATGACTTCAGCCCCTTGGGCGTGTCTATGATAGATAAACAACTCATCGATTATGTTGGCATTCGCCCTTAATGAGGTGTTGGTACTGTAAGAGAAGTTTGATTTACCTTGAATTTCCAACAAAAATGGCTCACCCGGTGTGTAAAATCCTTTCAGCGAGACGTTTTCTAAGCTTTGGAAAGTTCCGTCTGTGGTGCGGGCGGGTGCGTTGTACACTTGCTGTCCATTCACCAAAACCCTCAGATAAACATTTCCCCCTCCTGATGTACCGGATGCACGGAGTATCTGTTGTAAGCGAAATCGAATGTGCAAGTTGGTGTCGTTCACCGTACTCGAAACCGGCATCGCGACCTGCCGCAATCGATCTGGGTTGAAGTTCGCATTCCAGACACCGCCCAAAGAAGGCAAAGGCACGGCCGCATCCCATGTACCACCTGAGCCTTCCAAAATCAGTGCCTCACCACTACCTCCGGTAACGGCCGGAATGGGCGTTGCAAGGCCAATCGACGATGGGGCAAGACAGTACAGACCCAGCGCATTAAAACCATCAAAAGTATTGCTGTGAATCAATTGAATAGGTGGAGATCCAACCAGATATCGAATTAGGGTGTCGTTATTGGGCACCGGATCCGAAACATTTCGAACAAAGGCTCTTAGGGTATCAGGTCCCAACAAAACATTAACAGGCGTCGATAATGTAAGCGTATCATAGCCCTTGGGCTGAATGGTTCTCGTAAATGACTGAGTCTGAATGGCGCCTGAAGACAATCGATAACCCAGGTTGAAGCTTCCAGATGCCGTGTGACCTATATTGCGAACAACAACACGCACCCTAGTGGGGCCAGCGGGGTGACAAATCGACGCAGCCGGCTCGAGAATACTGACCACCATCAAGTCAAGCGCCGGTATCGCTCGTACGGATCGACTAGCCGTATCATTTCTTCGAACTGTATCTGATGGCATTCGATGAAAGGCCCTCAAAGTATAACAACCGGGAGCGGGCGAATTAAAGCCCCGCAATAGCCTGATCAGTTTGGTTTGATTGGGGGCTATGGTGTCTAAGTGAATATAGTCGGTCGGCCACAACGGAGTTGCAACACCGGTACCGGTTGATAAACTGATGTTAAATGGGATCGTACGCAGTGTATCTCCACCGTTGTTGCGAACCAATACGGAAACGGTATCCACCGCACGCAGGCTATCACCACTGACCACCGGCAGGCAATTTCCTATACCTGGTGCGGTAATACCAATAAGTTCCAATTCAACAGGAGGCGGGGGTAAAATCTCAAAATTATCGATCACTACTCCTTCGGCTGTTCCACTCTTAAACTCAAAGCGAAAGCGCACCCCTCTTCCTGCTCGGTAGTTGAAGGTTGCGGGCAATCTGAGAATATGAGTGATATAGGCCGTATCCGCAGGAGATTGTGTCCAAGCTGGGCCTGTAACAGATCCGATGGCGATTGAACTGCTGTACCAGGACTGATTCGGACTCAATCCGTCTGCAATCCCACCCAGAATCTGCCAGGTATTGCTCAGAGTATCTGCCCAACTCAATCGGATCGCACCACTTCCTGCTAGGCGCTTATTCATTCTAAAGCGCACAGTTCCATTAACAACATTGTTGAAATTGATTATCGGTGAATACAAATAGGCAACAGCATTGGCTGCAGGCACCCCAGATAAATTCGTGGCCCAAACATTGGGGGCGGAAAATGCTGTATTCAAGGCAGTGCCCGTAGGAATACCTCGTTGCCAGACCAGGGGGCTAGTACTTATTGGTACGTTCATCCACTCATCAACCGACCCATCAAAATTGTCTAAATAACCCACAGTTCGCAGGGGAACGCCATACATCTGCACCGACAAGGTGTCATTGGTTCGGTTCTCGTCATTGGGAAACAATGAATAGATGCGTACCGTAAACCATCCCTCAGGAACAGAGGGTATGGTATCGAGCCGGAAAGCCGTGGTGAACGACGGGCCAAAAGCATTGGGATTAATGCGCGTGTTGATGAATGTGGTGTCGCGGTAGGTACCCAACTCCACAACGATTGGAATAATGGTATCAATGATGGAACGTCCAAAATTCCGGAAGCGTGAAAAGAGCACCAGATTATCACCTGCAACTCTTTGGAAGTTGTTGTTGGCTATGGAAACCGGCAAATTCGATGAATTAGATGCGATGGTAGTAACTGCCAAATCAACAACAGGAGGGAAAGTAATGCTGATGTCGTCGATCGCTACCCCATTTCCCTGAGCTGTAGCATTGGAGCGAAAAACAAATCGGAACTTGACCTTATCGTTCGGGATCGGACGGTTCGCACCTTGAAGGTTAGCTTCACTCATTCTACGTTCAGACCGAACCCACCCATTTGAACTACCGGCCCATGCACCACCGGTGGCTCCTGTGAGACCAGCAATATCTGCTACACTGTACCATTCTGTTTGGTTCGTATCCGTTGCAGATGCATTTCCGAGTTTCGTCCAGGTAGGGGGAACGCTGTTCGGGTTAACAGTATATTCGATCCAAAAACCATCACCTGCCCCAAATTCTCTGCGTTGCCAGAATGATAGAATGGCATTCTGAGCCTGGGCGAAAGTAAAGACGGGCGATTCTAAAACAAACCAAGCGTTGGCCGGATAATCTGCATTCAACGCCCCTGTTACCCATGCATTCGGTGCAGAACGCGCGGAATTAATAATGCTTTTGGCCGGCGTACCTCTGTTCCAACCACCCAATGTAAGCGCCGGGTTAGTCACTGTTCCGCTGGCAATATAACCCGTCCATAGATCGCTCGCATCGAAGTTATCCGAATAGGGAAGCGTTGTCGGGCCCAACGTAATGAAATAACGTGGGGATGAAGCTGAAGGTGAGATCGTGAAATTATTGCGTACCGATGCGTCTTGGACCCGAGCGTAATAAAAAACCGTATCGAGGTTGGTCACCGTTGGCGTAATGGTTGCTTGCCAGTTACAGAAGGCATTGGCTACCGTGTTGCGCGTCATACCAGATTGCAACCAAGGACCTTGGTTTACCCGATAAAACAAAACAGCCGTATCAATTCCGGATCCATCGAGTGCCCGAAGTCCAATGGTGAACGGTCCATAGGAAAATATTGAGCCTAAAAACACATCACACTGATTAGACGATTGGGGCCATGAAACATCAGGAGGTCCTGAAGCAATGAACAACCAGGAGGTATCGGGTGAAAGGTTTCGATTCGGTAAGAATGCCCGAAAACGACGAGGGGAGTTATCGACAGCTTCTAAATAATAGCGCACCGTATCACCGTCTATGGTGCGTATGGTATCTCTGAAGTTATTGCTACCAACAGACAACATTCTCGTTTTGAGCCACGGCCCCTGATTGATCCGATAGTTCAAAATAGCCGAGTCTATGCCCGAGGCATCCGTGAAGTTGGCCGTTATGGCAAAGGGGCCAGGCGAAAACTGCTGTCCCTGAATGGCGGTATGTCCGCCAATGGTCGGGAAGAAGGAGGCTAAATAGGTGATGAAGCTGTCGCCAGGATTCGCCTGGTTGGGGAAGTATTTGATATTGCCCGAGGGCGACGAATCTTTGGCTCTGATGTAGTAGCGCACCGTATCCCCATCCGCCACGCGGCTGGTATCTAACGCCCGTGTCCAATTGAGGGTCGTTCCTGTGCGGTTCATGATCAATGAATCGAGCGAACCCGAATTCTTCTTGTAAAACAACCACACATCTGCGATGCCTGTTGAATCGCAACCAAGACTATCCCGGACAGTGGCTGTAATGGTTTGTGCAATATTGAACTGCATGCCCGTAATTGGGGTATGGGTGATTAAGGGCGGGATTAACTCGGAGAATGCGGAAGTCACTAAAATACTGTCCAGTAGCCATCCATAAGCCGCACTGGGCGAGCCCATGGCATTGTTATTCCGGTCGGCCATGAAGAAACGCAGCATAACGTTAGGTTGATTGCCTACGGCGAGCGAGATATCAAATCGCTCATTTTTCCACCAGGTTGCGTTGTTTTGTGGGATGGCACCGGTATTGGCCAATTGCCATTCAACTGGATAAGCCTGCTGTGTAAACTTATTCGCCGTGCGGAAATAAGAAGATGCTCCAAAATAACGACAGGTCTGACCGGTTAGGTTGATCCAAGTAGTTCCATTGTTAATGGAGTATTGAATCACCGCAGAATCAATTTGCTCAATTTTAGCGATGTGTGCAAAATCAAGCCATACCTTAAATTGCCCAAGGGTAGAAAAGGTACTGGTTGTGAGTGTACTACTTTGACCTACGCCCATTCGGCCACGTACGGATTGGCCTGCATTGGTAGGAAACCGCAAAGTGGTTTCGACAGTAAAACCCGGATTTCCGACCGAAGTTGAAAAATTAAACGGATTAGGGTTCTCAAATGAGGTGAAATAACGAAGGGTGACACCGGGCGGCAAATTAATGGGCTGAGCTATAGCCTTCAGGGCTGCAACCGATACCAACAAGGCAATTAGGGCGAATCGTAGGAGTTGTTTCATTCGTTTTATAAATCGAGGGCACAAAATAACTTTTTTCAGGCAAAAATCAGTATTCGAGCAAGGCTTTTAATTTCAATTTAAAGCGATCAACCCCGAGAAACTGTTGCTCCAAGGTTAACGCAAATGGTACCGGTGTGTCCATAGCACCGTGGCGCATAACCGGGGCATCAAGAAAGCGAAATGCTTGATCAGCGATGACAGCGGCGATCTCACCGCCGATTCCGCCCGTTAAGCAATCTTCGTGCAATACCAAAACACGCCCTGTTTTGCGGACCGATTCCAGTACAGTGTCCTGATCCCAGGGTAAAAGCGTGCGCAAATCAATCAACTCCACATCGCATCCCTGCTCTTCTATGGCTTCAAGAGCCCAATGAACGCCCATACCATAGGTAACAATAGTTGCGTCATTTCCCGTACGAACCACCCGAGCCTGACCAACGGGCAGGGTATAATAGCCCTCAGGCACCGGTCCAGAAATGGAGCGATAAAGCGCTTTATGCTCAAAAAATAAATAGGGATTGGGATCCTCAAAAGCAGTCAGCAGCAATCCTTTAGCCTCCGCGGGCGTAGATGGGTACACGATTTTGAGTCCGGGCGTGTGAAAAAACCAGGCCTCATTCGACTGAGAATGAAACGGGCCAGCACCCACGCCGGCGCCCGTTGGCATCCGCACCACTACATCCGCGTTTTGCCCCCATCGGTAATGAATTTTAGCCAAATTGT
>VGGT01000051.1 GCA_016868485.1 Bacteroidota bacterium | reverse complement strand
TCAAACTAGACCTATCGAGCATAATAGACCCATCGAGCAAATTAGACCCATAGAGCAAGCCAGACCCATCGAGCAAGCCAAACGAATCGATCAAACAGGATTAACAGCCGACCAAAGAACAGCCGTCCCTGCTGCACAGCAAAGAGATGTACCAGAGCTCACATTGCACACGGAGGTACCCGAGCTCGCATTGCACACGGAGGTACCCTACCTCACATTGCACACGGAGGTACCCTTGCCTGGAACGCCCTGTGGTTCGCTGGGTTATCCCCTGAGCACGGTTGGAATGAAGGAGCAACACGTGGCCTTCACCCTCATTGAGCGCTTTCAAGGCTCCTATATTTCTTCTCGAAGGCCAGAGTTGTTATCGGATGGCCGACTGGCCAATATCGTTGAGACCGACGGCCTGATGTATGGTGGATCCAGTGGATGTCCGGGCTTTACCACCGATGGCCGGGTGTGGGGTCTGCACTTTGCCACCATCACCGAAAATGTTCGTGCCACACCCGCTCCGCAACAGCCCCAAGCGCGCACAGAACAGCTGCCTGCCATACCGTCTTCAGGCGCCCGGCTTGCCATTTCGCTTTGGGTTTCCTCGACAGAAATTCGGGCCTTTGCCGCCCGTTGCGGGGTGGTACTTGCCGATTAGGACCTGACCGTTATTTCACCCCAACCACCTCAATGTCATATCAGGACCTGACCGTTATTTCACCCCAACCACCTCAATGTCATATCAGGACCGGACCGTTATTTCACCCCAACCACCTCAACGTCGTAAATCACGGTACTAAACGGAGGCACCAAGCCGGCATAGTTACCCTTCTCGGCAAAAGCGAGGTAGGATGGGATCACAATCCGGGCTTTATCGCCCTTCTTCAGCAAACCAACCCCTTCTTCCAGTCCATCGATCAACACCGTAGACCCTTTGGTGAAGACCAATGGATCGTTGCGTTTTCGGGTGTTGTCGAATTCAGTTCCGTCTAACAAAGTTGCTACATAATGCAAGGTTACGGTGGCACCGTCGCGGACGGGTGCCCCTGAGCCTTGGCCCAAGCGGATCACATATAATCCGGAAGCACGAGGAAGAGCGTCTATTGACTGATTTCGGAGGTATGCCTGCAGATCTTTTTCTTCATTGCGTACGTCCTGAACGGCCAATTCAAACCGAAGTTCGTCGCCGGGCCTCATTCCCTTGGGAAGGGATTGATGAAACATGCGGTGGTAAACGGAATCGGCCGGTAAAAAGAAGGTCGCGGTATCGCCTGCACTGAGCAATGTGAGCCCCTCTTCCAGTCCGCCCCTAAACGATGGGTTGGTGCATTGCACGTAGACTGGCCTTCGGTTCAGGCGCGAGTCGAAGAGCACCGAATCCGCCGTGCCGTACTTCATTTGCAGCACCAAAACATCCCCCAATTCGGCCTGCACACCCGGCTCGTCGTGGTGCATGATATAAGCGAGGCCTCCAGGTGTCTTCGTGCGCACTTCACCCGCATTCTTCTCCCCATTTGGCGCACATCCTGATAGAATGAAGAGGCCTACTGCCGCCCACAGCATCCGATCGATCACGAGGCCTGCTGCCGCCCACAGCGTCCCATAATGGGGTGGGAACATGCGCGTTGAAAAAAGTCGGCTGTTTATCATCATCGGTCAATATACATCCTTTGCGTTCTCATCGAATCAGGGCTGTTTGGTGGGCGCCTGTTCTCCCCAACTGTGCACAAATGCGGGAAGGGCCTCAAGGAAACGCGCTTCGGTGCGCTCCAGCGTGTCTGGGCTTTGTCCACCCGCCGCGTTGTAATGACCGCCCCCTTCAAACCATTGCCGCGCGAAGTCGTGTACCGGCACCGCCCCCCGCGAACGAAACGACATTTTGACCCGCTCATTACGGTCGATGATGAGGGCCGCCATTCGTACGCCTTCTATGTTCAAGGCGTAGTGAACCAATCCCTCCGTATCGCCGGTTTGTAACCCAAACCGACGAACCTCATCGGCCGTAATCGCAAAATAGGCCACGGCGTACTCCGGCAACAACCGTAGTTTTTCGGAGAAGCAATAGCCTAAAAAGCGCAGCACATGCGCCCCCATTTGATCATAAACCTGACTGTGTACCTTGTAATGATCCGCACCACGCTCCATCAAATCCGCAATCATCCGATGAACGGAAGGGGTAGTCGACGGGAACTTGAAGCTTCCGGTGTCGGTCATGGTGCCGCAATACAGGCACTCGGCCACATCCGCATCGATGAAGGTCGACCAGCCAACTTCCAGGGCCAGGCGGTATACCAATTCGCAAGTCGATGAGGCCGCAACATCATGGTAGCGGTAGGCATCGAAGGCCGATGGATGGGTATGGTGATCGATCATCACCATTGGGCATTTGAGGGTTTTTACCACCTCGCCCATGCGATAAATCCGGCCTAAATCGTTGAAATCGAGGCAAAACAACAGCTCCGCTTCGTTGAGCACCTGCTGGGCGGATGCCGTAGCGGATTCGAAGTCGAGGATCTCAGCCGATCCGGGAAGCCAATTCAGAAAAGACGGCCAATCGCATGGACTCACCACCGTGGCCTGATGGCCTAGGGCATTCAAGATCCTACACAAGGCGAGCGATGACCCCAAGGCGTCGCCGTCGGGCTTGTGGTGTGTGGTGATGGCCAGCTTACGGGGCTGCGCAAGGAAGCTGATGAGTTCGGGTAATTGACGGGCATCCACCATGCAAATGTACGTGTACAATTTGCATTTTAAATCTTCGTATTTTGCGCGTTATGCCGCGTCGACCTATTTTCTGGCGGATTCTTGGGCCCGCTCTTGGGTTCGCACTCAAGCCTATTCTTGGGTTCGCTCTTGGGTTCGCACTCAAGCCCGCACCTGGGTTCACACTCAAGCCTATTCTTGGGCCCGCACCTGGGTTCGCACTCAAGCCTATTCTTGGGTTCGCTCTTGGGTTCACACTCAAGCCCGCACCTGGGTTCACACTCAAGCCCGCACTTAAGCCCGGTCTTGGGTTCATACTCAAGCTCGTACTTGGGCTCGCACTTGGGATCCCCTGCAGTGTTTCCGCACAACAGTTGCTCGCTCTCTATGACTTGGAAGACCGTAATACGGCACTCCTTTACGACACTACAGTTTCGGCCGACCCCCTCCAACTCAGCTCGGGCAGCATACTCTATCAGAACGGTACCGATGGCGGTGGATTGCGCATCGGCTATGCCGCATCGTGGAGCACCGGCGCCTTCAGCAGCAACGGCAAATTTATTCAATGGGTCGTGCGCGCCACGGGTGGACGGCAACTCAACCTTACCCAGATCAGCCTTCGGTTGGGTCGAACGAGTACGGGCCCCACCCAATTTACCCTTCAGAGCAGTACAGACAGCTTCATCAATCAGTCAACCACCCTTGTGGCGGGTGGGAGCATCGGATCGACCGACGTCAATACACTCGATTCCATCGTTGTGGGGCAAAATCTCCCATCGGGTGGCGTATCCGTACTTTATCTTCGGCTTTGGGCTCACCAATCGAGCGGGACGGGCAACCTGAGGTTCAACAACTTTAGGGTAATGGGGAGCACAAGCGGGGGAAGCAGTGGCGGAGGGGGCACAGGCGGGGGCGGTGGTACAGGGGGGGGTGGAGGCGTCGTGCCACCCTACGGCAGCCTCAGCATTACAGGCATACGCACCCGCATCAGCCAGCATTCCTTTCAACCCACCAACGAGCTTCAACGCGATAGTCTCCTGTTGTGGGTCATCAACGACGGGCCAAGGGCACATCAAGTGCGGGCAAAGACCTATGCGCCACCCCTAAATCAGGCATTCAACACGCCTGATAGTCTGTTTACCCTTGCCGCAGGCGACAGCATCCGCATCCGGGTTTATTTCAAGCCCATTCATAACATCGAGCATACGGGGACTCTGCTGCTTCAACCCGACGGAGGCAGCGGCCCGGTTGGGGTGCAGCTGAGTGGACAAGGTCGGTACAGTCTAACATACTATGACCCCTCCCAAAACCTACAGGGAGCGGCACTCGTGACGGCCCTTCAGCAGAGGGTTTCATCGCCCTACACCAGCCTGGGCTATACCGGCACCAACAACGCACGCCTGCGCATGTTTGGCATCATCGACAATTGGAAGGTAAACGGAAGGGAACCAAACCATGTGAACCCCTACAAAAACGAATGCATATACACCGGGCGAACCATCTCATACACAGCTACGGCTTTCAATACCACCACCCTCAACAACGCACCCTATGAAATGAATACCGAGCACACCTGGCCCCAGAGCTTTGGTGCCTCGGCAGAGCCCATGCAGAGCGACCTCCACCACATTTTCATTGCCGATGCCAGCACCAACACGGCCCGGGGGAATAAGCCTCTCGACTGGGTGATGAACCCAACCCTGACCTACCTCGGTGGATCCAAAGCCAACAGCAGCACCTTCGAACCACGCAACGAACACAAAACAGCGGCGGCAGCGGCGATGCTCTACTTCCGTTTGCGCTACAACAGTACTGCAGGCGTCGACCTCAGCTACATGACAACGGCTATGGAGCAAACCTATCGACAATGGCTGATTCAATACCCCCCAGGCACCATCCAACGACAGCGAAACAACGACGTGGCCATTTATCAACAAAACAGGAACCCCTTTATTGATTACCCCGCCTTCCTCGATCGCATCGGTGGAAGTTTATCAAGTCCAACCACCCCCAGTGTGCAGGCCTACTACGTGCCCGACACCGTGCGCGCAGGACAAACATTACCCGGTGAGCGCCGACTGTTGCGTATTCCTGTGGTAAATCTTGGCACGTCCCCCATCAACCTAAGCCAAATACAAGCAACAGGCGGGGCTGTTTATGTGGGTTCAACAACGGCCACCATAGCCCCAGGAAGCAGCATTGACCTCCTGTTGGAACTCCAATGGGGTACCGAAGGGGTACGAAACGGTACCCTCAGTGCACAAACCGGGCTAAGCGGTTCACTGGCCACCCTCACCACCGTATGGACCGCCCAAGTGGTGCAGAATCGATTCCAAGGTCTGGGCCAATGGAACAACCCTGCACTGTGGAGTTTGGGATTTGTGCCTCGTTTGATCGATCGACCCCTCATCGCCTCAGGAGAAGCGCGTGTAGGGGGATGGTGGCCACAATCCGGCCTCTCCATTGCCCCTGGCGCTGCCCTGCGGCTCGACAGCGGAGCCGTGGCGCTTCCTGAACAATGGCACAACGACGGCTTGGTGGTGATGAATGATGGCAGCCGCTTCATTCCGGTCGACACTTTGATGCTCACAGGCACCGGTCACTTTCGTGTTCTGCGGTGGGGCCACACCCAACCCGGCATGCTGAACCTTTGGTCGACACCGGTGGCGGGGGCCGACCTCTTGCAAAGCTTCCCTACGGCACGCCCAGCCGGCATTCGCTCCTATAACGGGGGTAGTTATGGTCAGGTGGGGTGGAATCCCGTGCCGGCCACAGGCGTTATGGTGGGCGGACATGGATATGCCGTAGAGGCAGGCGCCCTGGCCACCTTCACCGGAGTTCCCCATCAAGGCCCGGTATCGGTCGCTGTCGGCAGTCCACTCGGCTACTACCTTCTGGGAAATCCCTATCCCGCGCCCATTTCAGCCGATTCCTTTCTAAACGCCAATGGGATCGCCGGAAGTGGAGTACTCGGAAGTGCTATTTACCTATGGGACCAGCAGACCTCCGCCTTGCAATCCCATCTTTCGGGTACCGATTATGCCGTATGGGCCGGTGGAACAGGCGTCGCTGGCAGCGGATCCAATGGGGGCGCGGGTGCAACCATTCCCGACGGTAGCCTTGGGATCGGACAAGGCTTTTTCGTGCCCGGAGGCACCCAAACAGGACAAGCATGGTTCCGTCCGTCTATGCGGTTAACCGCCACGGGCGGGGGAGCCTTGTTGCGCACGGTTTCCGCTGGCAACAGCCATTCAACAGGTCCACAAACACCACCATCCATCGGACGATTGTGGATTGGGATTCGTGGGGCCGACACCAGCCTGCCGGATAGAGCCTTCGCACAAACAGCCGTTGTGCTGCGCCCCGATGCCAGCTTTTCTTTCGACCCCCGCTACGACGCTCCGCGCTGGGGTATGCAGGCTCCTTTGGCGGTGTGGACATACGGCGCGCAACAAGCCCTCGCCATACAGGCAGTCGATTGGCCCATGCAGGGCACCCCCACAACCTTCCCCATCGGCCTCTCCATTCAACAAGCCGGATCGGTTGTTTTCGCGATCGATTCCCTGCACAACCTGCCGGTATCCGCTTCTGGGGGATGGAATTCAGGCCCTCAAATCCCTTCAGCCGCAAGCCCCGCGGGCCACACAGGCACCACTGGCCACACTGGCTCTGCAAGCACCACAGGGCCCGCTGGCAACACAGGCACCGCAAGCAACAACTTCGGTATTTGGCTCGAAGATCGGCTCGAGGGCCAATGGTACGACCTGCTCCAGGCGCCCGCCCGCTGCCACATACCCTCACCCGGTATTCACCAACGGTTCTTCCTACATTTAGGTGATCTATCCCTGATGAGCAGCGCCACCAGCGACCGTATAGAAACGCTCCGACCCTATCTGCTGCATTCCGAAGCCGGAATCCAGGTGATGGGCCTGCAAACCGGCGCCGAAGTACAGATCTACGATCCAAAAGGCGCACTCCTCAGCAGGCTGCATCCGGTGGTCGACGGGGCATGGCCAATCCCCAACGAATACCTGCGTCAAGGAGCCCTCATCCTAAGAATCAATCAGGGAAAGCAACTCCACTACCTAAAAATTGGTCGCACCGGGTAAAACCAAACGCCTACTTCGTTGTTGTCATTAGGTTAACAACACCCAATGACCCTATATCCACACACCAATGTCTGCGATTTGCTGCAGCAATTGCCCATTGCGGCCGGTGTATTGAACAAAATGGGGGTTCCCGATGCGGCAATCATCCGTTGCGACACCTTGGGTGATATCGCCGAAATCGTAAAACTCAACCTAGACGAGCTTCAGGCAGCAATTGATCAATTGGTTGGTGCGGCCTACGAGCTGCAGGCCTTCGAGGGCATCGATGGAATTGATCACCTCCTCGAGCGCCTGCGGCATGAGCACCACCAAATTCTTACCCAACACCTGCCGCAAATCGCCGATTTGATGAAGGAGATGAGCCGCCACCACGGCCACGAATCGATTGTGTGGGATGAACTTCACCTGTCGTTTGCCCAATACAGGGCTGCCCTATCGGAACACATCCTCCGCGAGCAAGACGAGTTGTTTCCCTATATCGAACAATTGATGTTGGTGCGTTCACACGGCCTTGCCTCGGGGATCGATGAGGAACAGCTGCTGCGCAACGGCGAAAGTTTATGCCGAATTCTGGAAATGGACGAAGACAGTGGCTTCTTGAATCAAATAGAACAGCAGTTGGCCGATGGGGCCCCCCACGACAGCGATCTGGTGCGCACAAGACTGCGCCACCAAATAGAAGAATTGAGGTACCGAACCGATCAACACGAATCCCTAGAAACGGATCATTTGCTTCCGTTGGTGCTTCGCCTCGAATCTGAGGTATTCCGAAGCCTGAAGGCCCACTAAAGCCATACAGGAAAATTTCCGATGAAAAAAACCCATTAGGGCTTCCGTATATGGGCTTCCCCAGCGGAAACCCCTATTTTTGCGCACCAAGATTTTAGCCCTCTACCCATGCACATCGATTCACGCATCTACATAGCCGGACACAACGGAATGGTCGGCTCCGCATTGGTACGTGCCCTCAAAAAACGGGGGCACCACCAGTTCATTCTCCGAAGCAGCAGCGAACTCGACCTGCGCGATCAGTCGGCAGTAGCCCATTTCTTCAGCCAAGAAAAACCCGAATACGTGTTCCTCGCGGCCGCCAAAGTAGGCGGCATACATGCCAACAACACACTTCGTGCGGAATTCCTCTATGATAACCTGATGATACAGGCCAATGTCATCCACCAGAGTCACCTCCACGGCGTTAAAAAGCTCCTTTTTCTGGGAAGCAGTTGCATTTATCCACGGTTGGCACCCCAACCACTCCAAGAAGAATCGCTGCTTTCGGGCTATTTAGAGGCCACCAATGAGCCCTACGCCATCGCCAAAATCGCCGGCATCAAGATGTGTGATGCCTACCGCGCCCAATACGGCAGTCAATTCACCAGCATCATGCCCACCAACTTGTATGGTCCGGGCGACAATTACCACCCCGAGAACAGCCATGTGCTGCCGGCGCTCATCCGCAAATTTCATGAGGCCCACAGCTCGGGAGCCCCTGAGGTTGAGATTTGGGGAACCGGCACGCCCCTGCGTGAATTTTTGTATGTCGACGATATGGCAGAGGCCTGCCTCATCGTCATGGAGCGCTACAACGACTACGGCTTCCTCAATGCCGGGTTCGGAAGCGACCTCAGCATAGGCGAATTGGCCTCCACCGTAGGTCGTGTGATTGGGTACAAAGGTGTATTGCGTTATAACACCGACAAACCAGACGGGACACCCAGGAAATTGATGGATTCTTCGCGCTTAATGGCCCTCGGTTTCAGGCCCCAGGTGCAGCTCGAAGAGGGAATAGCTTTGGCCTACCAAGATTTTCTGGAACGCTACGCTCAATAAGGGGGTCAACAGAAAATGAACAATATGCACCCGACATCCACCGAACAAACACCCGGCTATCGCGTGCTCCTGTTGGGGGGAGGCGGTCGCGAGCATGCCCTGGCCAAGGCCCTCAGCCAGAGCCCGCACTGCTCGGCACTCTTTGTGGCCCCCGGCAACCCGGGCACGGCCTTATTGGCCACAAACCTCGATTTGGTGCCTTCCAAAGCAGAGGCCGTGTCGGCCGCCATACACCAATACCAAATCGACCTCTTGGTTTGCGGTCCGGAAGAACCGCTGGTGAACGGCCTATCCGATCGACTGTGCGATGAATTTGGCCACCAAGAGCTGCTTTTTTTCGGACCAGGCGCATCGGGTGCCCGCTTGGAGGGAAGCAAAGACTTCAGCAAGCAATTCATGGCGCGGCATGGCATTCCCACGGCGCGCTACCGCAGCTTCACTGCCGAGCAACTTGAGGCGGGTTTGGACTACCTCAGGGAGCACCCGCTGCCCGTGGTGCTGAAAGCCGATGGATTAGCTGCAGGGAAGGGTGTGGTCATCTGTGCCACCACCGAGGAAGCCTGCGAAACCCTCAGCGATATGCTCATCAACCAGCGCTTCGGCACAGCGGGTAGTCGTGTTGTGGTGGAGGAATTCCTCGAAGGAATCGAAATGTCGGCCTTTGTGATCACCGACGGGCTCAACTACCTCCTGCTGCCTGAGGCGAAAGACTACAAACGCGTGGGAGAGGGCGATACCGGCCTCAATACCGGCGGAATGGGTGCCGTTTCGCCCGTTCCCTTCGCCGATACGGCATTTATGGCGCGTGTGGAGGAACGTGTGATTCGTCGCACCCTCTCCGGCCTGCAAGCCGAAAACATCCCCTTCACCGGATTCGTTTTCTTCGGTCTCATGAAAGTGGGCAACGATCCCTACGTCATCGAATACAATGTGCGCCTGGGCGACCCCGAAACGGAGGTAGTCGTGCCCCGCATTCAATCCGACCTCCTGCAGCACCTCGTGGCAGCCTGTAGGGGCACACTGAAGGCAGAGCGCCTACAAACCAATCCCCAAACCGCCTGCACCGTCATGCTCGTGTCGGGCGGCTACCCAGGCGATTATCCCCGAGGCTTCACGATTTATGGCGATACCCATCAAGCGCTCACCTACCACGCCGGAACACGTATAGCCAACGATGGTAGTCTGCAAACCGCCGGTGGACGCGTTCTGGCCGTAGGGGCCTTCGGTGCAGATGTGTCGGAGGCGCGGAAAAACGCCTACGCGCGCGTTCACCAACTGTGCTTCGAAGGGGTCTTCTTCCGCCGCGATATAGGCCTCGATCTGGGCGGGTAAGGCAAATTTGGCTGGGCGGGTAAGGCAAATTTGGGCAGCAAATTGAGAAAACTCAAGCGCGAAGTTGATTATGAAAACTCAAGCGCGAAGTTGATTATGAAAACTCAAGCGCGAAGTTGATTATGAAAACTCAAGCGCGAAGTTGATTATGAAAACTCAAGCTTGAAGTTGCTTGTGA
>VGGT01000050.1 GCA_016868485.1 Bacteroidota bacterium | reverse complement strand
CCACCGCATTTTTGCAAATACCACCGCTGCATCCGCACATAGCCCCGCCCGTATGTCACACCTCGACGCACTCAACGAACCCCAGCGCCAAGCCGCACTGTGTACAGAAGGCCCGGTGATGATCGTGGCAGGCGCCGGTAGCGGGAAAACACGGGTCCTCACCTATCGCATCGCACAAATTCTGCATCAGGGTACAGATCCCTTCCAAATCCTGGCCCTCACCTTCACCAACAAAGCCGCCCGCGAAATGCGCAACCGCATCGAAGGGATTGCAGGACAGCAGGCCCGACATCTCTGGATGGGCACCTTCCACAGCATATTTGCCCGATTGTTGAGGGGGCAGGCAGAAAAAATCGGTTACCCCTCCCATTTCAGCATCTACGATACCGACGACAGCAAGAGCCTCATCAAAACCCTGGTTGCCGAAATGCAACTGGAGGCCGACCTCTACAAAGCAGGCTATGTCTACAACAGAATTTCATCCGCAAAAAACAGCCTCATCGGCCCCGAGCAATACGCCAATTCAGCTGAACTGTTGGCCCAAGATGCATCCGCCAGCAGGCCACACATCCACCAAATCTACAGCGCCTACGCGCAGCGCTGCTTCCGAGCGGGGGCTATGGACTTCGATGACCTGTTGCTTAAGACCTTTGAACTGATAACACAGCATGCGGAAGTCCTAAACCGCTTTCAACACCAATTTCAGTATATATTGGTTGATGAGTACCAGGATACCAACCTGGCTCAATACCGAATCATTAAAATGCTCGCAGCCGCCCACAGAAATCTGTGTGTGGTGGGCGACGATGCCCAAAGCATCTATGGATTCCGTGGAGCCAACATTCAAAACATCCTCAAATTCAAGGACGACTACCCCGAACTGAAAACCTTTCACCTCGAACAGAATTACCGAAGTACCGGACATATCGTGCAGGCGGCAGGCAGCCTCATCGCCCGCAACATCCACCAGTTCGAAAAAAAATTATGGACCGGCAATGAGCAAGGCTCAAAAATCAGGGTGGCTACAGCAGCCAGCGATGGCGAAGAAGGTCGGTACATCGCCTCCGATTTGTTGGAGGCACGACTCCGAAACCAGCTTAAATACAGCGAATTCGCCATTCTGTACCGAACCAATGCCCAATCGAGGCCCTTGGAGGAAGCCCTCAGGCGACAGAACATCCCGTACAGGATCTATGGAGGACTGAGCTTCTACCAAAGGAAGGAAATCAAGGATATGCTGGCCTATCTTCGATTGATCGTGAACCCGACCGACGAAGAAGCCCTGAGGCGGATCATCAACTACCCCACCCGAGGAATCGGCAAAACCACCCTCGACCGGCTCTATGCTTGGGCAGGCGAACGAAACGAACCCATTTGGAGCCTCCTCACCGCTATGGCCGACCAGCCCGCGGCCCCACAAGGCATGAATAAAGTCGTTGATTTCGTGTTCATGATCCGTGGGTTCCAAACACTGAGCACGCGCGAAGACGCCTATCAAGTGGCCCAACACGTTTCTAAGCATACCGGACTCCATCGCCTCCTTGTTGAAGACAAAAGTGTTGAGGGCATCAGCCGCATGCAAAATATCGAAGAGTTGCTCAACGCCATCCGTGAATATACCGAAGAGGATGAAGTAGAGCCCACCACGGGCGAGGTAGAGGGCCGCGATCGCAGCCTGGCCGGGTTTCTGCAGCATGTGGCGTTGTTGACCGATGCCGACCTCGAATCGGATGATGATAACGCCGAAAAAGTTTCGCTGATGACCATCCACCAGGCGAAAGGACTCGAGTTCAGTCATGTCTATGTTGCGGGGATGGAAGAGGCGCTTTTCCCATCATCCATGAGTATGGAAAGCCGGGCGGATTTAGAAGAAGAACGGCGCCTCTTTTATGTGGCCATCACACGGGCCGAAAAACGATTGACCCTTACCTACGCCCAAACCCGCTTCCGACACGGCAATTTCCTGTGGCCCGAACCCAGCCGGTTTTTGTCGGAACTCGACCCCAGCTGCCTCGACATGCGAAAAAACAGCAGCAGCCAGGCAGCATCTAATTATGGGATGGGTTCCCCTGGCAGGCGCAGCAGCAGCAGCCAGGCAGCATCTAACTATGGGATGGGTTCCTCTGGCATGCGCGGCAGCAGCGCGTCCGGATATTCCAGCGGGAACAGCCGCCCATCGACCTACGGCTCCCCGAATGGAAAAGGCGCGAACCAATACGGCAAAGCCGTTCACAAGCCGTTGCGGCCGCAAAATGCCCCAGTGAATCAAGAATCGGCCAATCTGGTGCACTTCGAGCCCGACGACACCACAAACCTCAAAGCAGGCATGAAAGTGTTGCACCAAAGATTCGGCAAGGGTGATGTTTTGTTGGTCGAAGGCGTCGCGCCCGATCATAAGGCCACCATCCGATTTATACAGCAAGGAGAAAAGATAATTTTATTGAAATTTGCACGCATGAAAATCATAGGTTGATGAATCCCAACCCTCAAAGACCGGGCTATAATACCCAGAACGAAGATATGTTGTTGCCTGAATACGGCAGACATGTGCACCGAATGGCGCAGCACCTGCGCGATATTCCAGACGCGGAAGAACGGAGTCGCGCTGCCCATCAAATCATTGAGGTGATGAGCATGCTCAATCCTCAATCGCGGGAGGCGAGCGATCAGCGCCAAAAACTATGGGACCATCTTCATCTCATGGCAGGCTCAGGAGTCGAATTGGATGGTCCGTTCCCCAAACCCGAACACGACCCCATATTTCACACCACGAACAGGCCAGAGTATCCCAATCAAAACATCCGAATCAGACACTATGGAAAAATAGTGGAAGAATTCATCACCGCTACACGGAGTATGCCTGACGGGCCAGAACGACAGGCATTGGCCGAACAAGTGGCCAACTTCATGAAAATGAGTTACAGAAATTGGAATAAAATCGTTCTCAACGATGAGGATGTGTTCCAAGACCTCAGGAAATTATCAGACGGGCAAATTTCCCTTTCGTCGGAAGATACGGTGCTGGGCAACTCCTTCAGTGGTCATCAGCAAATACCGCCCAGCGCAAAAAAGCCGTTCAAAGGGAAGCCCAAGTTCAAAGGGAAAAAACATTTCAGGGGATGAGTTTCGAACAAAAAGATCGCTTCCAAATTGAGGGCGGCCATCGCCTCAAGGGAGAAATCACCCCACAGGGTGCCAAAAACGAGGCGCTTCAGGTCATTTCCGCTGTCTTACTCACCGGCGAGCCCGTCACCATCCACAACATCCCAGATATCGTGGATGTCAACAACCTCATTGACCTGTTGCGTGCATTGGGTGTGGATGTCCAAAAAATCAAGGAAGGAAGTTTCACCTTCACCGCACGAGAAGTCGACCTCGACTATATGGAAAGTGAGGCCTTTCGCACCCGCGGGAGTGGGCTCAGAGGCTCGATCATGATCCTCGGCCCTTTGCTCGCCCGTTTCGGCAAGGGCTATATTCCCAAACCGGGTGGCGATAAAATTGGAAGGCGCAGGCTCGACACCCATTTCTTGGGATTCGAGCAACTCGGCGCACAATTTACCTATGACCCCGACAAGGAGTTCTTTCGCGTGGGTGGACATGCGCTGAAAGGCGCACACATTCTGCTCGACGAAGCTTCTGTGACCGGTACGGCCAATGTGTTGATGGCCGCTGTTTGTGCTGAAGGACAAACCACCATCTACAACGCCGCTTGTGAGCCGTACATACAGCAACTCTGTGCCATGCTCAACCGAATGGGCGCCCGCATCGACCCACGAGGCATCGGCAGTAATTTGCTGCGCATTGAAGGCGTATCGAATCTCCAGGGCACCGAACACCGACTCCTGCCCGACTTCATCGAAGTGGGCAGCTTTATCGGCATGGCTGCGATGACACAAGGAGAAATGACCATCAAGAACGCAGGGATCCCACACCTTGGCCGAACCGTCGATGTTTTTCGCCGTTTAGGCATTCAGGTCGATGAGCGGGGCGACGACTTGTTCGTACCTGCGCAAGACCATTATGCGATCGACACCTTCATAGATGGTTCGATTCTCACCATTGCCGACGCACCTTGGCCCGGCCTGTCACCTGACTTACTCAGCATCGTGCTCACTGTAGCCACCCAAGCCCATGGATCAGTACTCATCCACCAGAAAATGTTCGAGAGCCGCTTGTTTTTTGTGGATAAACTCATCGACATGGGAGCCCAGATCATTCTGTGCGACCCACACAGGGCCACGGTGATCGGACTGGAACGCAAACATGCCCTGCGCGGCATCAAAATGACATCGCCCGATATACGCGCCGGGGTATCCTTGCTGATCGCTGCACTTTCCGCCCATGGCACCAGCATCATCGACCATGTGCACCAAATCGACCGCGGATATCAGCAGATCGAGCAGCGGCTCACGGCTGTAGGGGCCCATTTGCGTAGGATCTAAAGAGTCAAAGGCGGTTGGCCCATCACGCCAAGCTTGATGAATCGGCCCTTTGAAAATAGAATCGACAACCCCGAAATCAAGCATTTCACGTATCTTTGCGGCCCAGAGGCGCGGCCTGGAGGACCATTTGTTCGGGCCGGCGGCTCATTTGCCAAAAGAAACGCAAAAGCAGTTCCAAAAGAAACATAAAAGCAGTCCTAAAAACAACATCCAATAAAACTATATGTCGACCCTCACCTTCACCATGATCAAGCCCGACGCCGTCCGCGCGGGTAACATAGGCAATATTTTGGCCATGATTAACCAAGCTGGTTTTCGCATTGTGGCCATGAAATACCTCAAACTCAGCGAGCAACAAGCGGGGCAATTCTATGCTGTTCACGCCCACAGGCCATTCTACTCCGAGCTGGTCGCCTTCATGAGCTCAGGCCCCATCGTGGCAGCCGTGTTGGAAAAAGAGGACGCCGTGGCATCATTCCGCACCCTTATTGGCGCCACCAATCCAGCCGATGCGGCCGAAGGCACCATCCGGAAGCGGTATGCAGCCAGCGTGGGCGAAAACGCTGTGCATGGCAGCGACAGCGATGAAAATGCGCACATCGAGGCCAACTTCTTCTTCAGCAGCCTCGAGCGCTATTAATTCTCCATTCTTCAGCAGCCTCGAGCGCTATTCAATCTCCATTCTTCAGCAGCCTTGAGCGCTATTCATTTTCTAAGTCTTTGCTCTTCCCCGTCTCATCGAGCAAGCGCATAGGCCTACCCACACCCGGATCATGCACTGGATTTCTTTTTGGGACCAACAAGCCAAATCCGAACATCCCGCCGAACAGGTCGGACGAATTGTTCGTGGAAAACCAATTGCAACCGAACTGAACCAACAAATTGCCGAGCACATCGTTCATTTGTTGGCTATCGAAAACCAGCATACACTACTCGATCTGTGCTGCGGCAACGGTCAGCTCAGCCAACTGTTGGCCCCTTACAGCCAACAAGTCCTTGGGGTTGACTTCTCATCTCAACAAATAGCCCTAGCACTCAAGCACAAGGACCAAGAGCCCAATCTGTCCTTCGTCACCGGGGATGCCCAATCGTTGCATCTGCAACAAATTTTCGACCGCATCAATTTGTACTTCTCCTTTCAGTATTTCACCAACAACAAAGCAGCCAGGCAGGTGCTTCAAGGCATCTACCAACATCTAAAGCCGGGTGGGCGTGCACTGTTGGGCGACATCCCGCACGCGGAAAAGGAAAGCCTCTACTATGCCTCATTCTATGGCCTCATGAAAGCCCGCCTTCAAACGCTTTTGGGCAACAACCCCATGGGACGCTTTTGGCATCCGAAGACGCTCTGCACCTTGGCCCAGCAAATTGGCTTCACCGCACAAGCGCTACCCGAGCCTTCGCACCTACCCTATGCGCATTATCGTTTCGACCTTCTGCTCACCCGACCCGAATGAAACGAAATAACCCCTAGATGTTCGACGCACGATTTCTGGTGGTGGGGCAGGGTCTGGCCGGGACTGTTTTGGTGGATGCACTCCTTGAACGGGGTCAATCGGTGCACATCGCCGACCAACACATGGTCGGCGCTGCCTCCAAGGCTGCAGCAGGCCTTTGGAACCCCCTCACAGCCCGAACCCTTCAAGAATCATGGCGCTTTTCAACCTTCATGCCTCTGGCGCTCCAATACTATCAAAAAAAATGCGCTGAACGGAAAATAGACCCCCCGCGTCCGCTTCCCCTCCTCAAAGCCCTCCCCAACCAACACAGCCTCGATCATTGGAACCGAATCGCCGACACCGCCGGCAGCAGTTGCGAAAAATCGAACGGACCACCCCCTTCCGAATATGAAGATCAACTCCATATTGGCCCCTATTGTGGTTGGGTAAAAGGAGCCGGACAATTAAACGTCGCCGCGTTCATTGAAGCCGCACGCCACGATTTCATCGAGTTAGGCATACTCCAAGAAAGCTTTTTCCAAATCAAAAGCGTTGAATGGATGCCCCAAAGCGGTGTGATGCCCCAAGGTGGCTTCAAGTGGAACAACAACACCTATGAATACCTCCTAATGGCCAGGGGGCACCAAGAGCGCTTCGACCCCATCTTCGGGTGGCTCCCATTCAATCCCGCTCAGGGCGAACTATTGGAGGCCACAAGCACCGATCGCCAAATCCCGTTCATCGTACACGCATCGGGCTTCCTCTTGCCATTAGGCGCGCACCGTTACCTTCTGGGTTCAACCTATGAATGGGATGAACTATCCCCTACACCCACAGAAAAAGGCCTCCGCGAACTCATGCGAATCAAAGAAGGAATCACTCCGATGAAGCTTCAAATCGATGCGCAACTGTCGGGTATAAGGCCCACAGTGGCCGACCGAAGGCCTTTGATCGGCGCGCACCCCGCCCAACAAAACCTGTACATTTTCAACGGACTCGGAACAAAAGGCGTTTCGATGGCCCCTGCCATGGCCCAAATGCTGGTCGACCACCTCCTGAAGGGCTGCAACCTCCTACCCGAAATCGACATTCAGCGATTTTTAGGCCGCTACCGTAGGTCCATTCACCAAGCTTAACCCTATTTTTGTGCCGCATAAACCCACCCCCCATGAGCCAACCTCTTATTTTGGTATGTAACGACGACGGCATTCACGCTCCCGGTATTCGCGCCTTGGTTGAAGCCGTGGAACACCTCGGCGATGTGGTGGTGGTGGCACCCGATCGACCCCAATCCGGGATGGGACATGCTGTAACCATAGGCGAACCCCTCCGCATCCACCAAAAAACCGGATTATTTGGTCGACACCAGGCCTACGAAACCACTGGAACCCCAGTCGATTGCGTAAAATTGGCCGTCGACCGCATCCTGCACCGCAAACCCGACCTTCTCGTTTCCGGCATAAACCACGGTTCCAACAGCAGCATCAACGTCATCTACTCAGGAACCATGTCGGCAGCCGTTGAAGGAGCCATTGAAGGCATCCCCAGCGTCGGGTTTTCCCTCTGCAATTATGCACTTGATGCCGATTTTACATTGGCCCAACAAGTAGCCACCCAGGTCACCCAACTCATTATGGCCAACGGCCTCATGCCCAACACCCTGCTCAACGTCAATATTCCCAACATTACGGGCAACGACTATAAAGGCCTGAAAATTTGTCGACAATCAGCCGCCAAGTGGAAAGAAAACTTCGAAGAGCGAACCGATCCCTACCGCAAGAAATACTATTGGATGGTCGGTGAGTTTCATCTGTTGGAACACAGTACGGATACCGACGAATGGGCTTTGGCCAACCATTTCGCCAGCGTGGTACCGGTTCAATTCGACCTCACCGCCCACCATGCCATTCCCTATCTCAATCAATGGAATCTCGAGGGATGAACAAAACCATCAAAGACCTAATCTTCGGAGTACTCATGGGCCTCGTAGGGCCCGCACTTGTGTTCCTCGTGTTTTTTGCCCTACAGTCCGAATCCCCATCACCCGAACAATATACAGCTCGGCTACAACGCCTCAATTTGCTATCGCCCATTCTCAGTCTGTGTACTTTAATTAATCTGGGCAGCTTCTTTCTATTGCTGCGTTTCGAACAACTCGAAAGAGCCCGAGGCGTACTTCTTTCTACCCTAATCATGGCCATACTCGTGGCCTTCGTCAAATTTTCGGGGTGAAATACTACCTGATTGCTGGTGAGGCTTCAGGCGATCTACACGGGGGTCGACTCATCCGGGAATTAAAAAAACAACAGCCCCAAGCCCTATTTCGGGCCTGGGGGGGCGATTTCATGCAAGAAAACGGCGCCGAAGTCGTGCGCCACTACCGCGACCTGGCTTTTATGGGATTTGTGGAAGTGGTAAAGAACCTACCGGCCATTTGGCGGAACTTTCGTTTCTGCAAAGCGGATCTTATGCTCTATAAGCCAGACGTGGTGGTCCTGATCGACTACCCTGGCTTTAACATGCGGCTTCTTCCATTCCTCAAGCAGAACGGTTTTAAAGTCGTCTGGTACATTTCGCCCCAACTTTGGGCATGGAATGCTTCACGCGTTAAGCAAATCAAAAAGTATGTCGATCTGCTCCTGTGCATACTGCCCTTCGAAAAGGACTGGTATACCCAACGCGCAGTAGCCGCCCAATTCGTTGGGCATCCCTTGCTCGATGCCCTCCATGAAGTGGCGGCAGACCCTGATTTTTCCTTGAGCCATCAACTCAAGCCCGATCAATACCTAGCCCTGCTTCCCGGTAGCCGCACACAGGAAATCTCCAAAATCCTTCCCGTGATGCTGAGCACTGCGGCCAAGTTTCCAAACTACCCGGTGGTGATCGCGCAAGCACCCAGCCAACCTGCAGACCTATACCAGCGTTTTCATCACATCCATCCCTTCACCCTCATACAGGGCAACACCTATGAAATTCTTCGAAACGCACGGGCAGCGTTGGTCACCAGCGGCACCGCCACACTCGAAACGGCCCTCATCGGCTGCCCGATGTTGGTGGCCTACAAGGGCAGCGCCCTAAGCTATGCCATTGGAAAGCACCTTGTTAAAGTACCCTACATCAGCCTGGTGAACCTGATTGCACAGAAAGAACTTGTTTTGGAGTTCATACAAGACCACTGCACCCCCGAAAGCATGGCCGAAGAAACGAATCGACTCCTCCATGATCCTGGCCGGAGAGCGGTTCTGAAACAGGGTTTTACAGCGCTAAAGGAACATTTGGGTGGCGTAGGTGCCAGCCAACGAGCGGCAACCGCCATCATCTGCGCTGAATAGCGTCCAAAAACCTTAATCCTAAGGGTAAGACACCCGTGCGCTGATCTCGCCCGACGCAAGTACCCGAATGCGAAGCGCGTCATTTCCAAGCGCATGGCCAACATATTCCAATCGCGTTAAATTTCCCGATAAAACGACCCCCCCGTCGCGTTTTTGGTTCAATGACCCCTGAATTGAACGGCTGGCAAATTCATAGAGGTCCTTCAACTCAAAAACCATGTGCTCCGATAGCTTTCGCTTGATTTTTTCGTCCAAAAGCCAATGCGCCGATTTCAGCATGAGGTTTCGCGTGTTCAGATCATAATCCAGTTCCTTCAAATACAAACGGCGCGTTGCCTGGTCGACTTCAGGAACGCTCAATAAAAACAAAACACCCTTCTTGCTGCCCGTAAAACTCAGCTCCATGCCCAACTTTCTTCCAGCCGGAAAAAAACGCACGCCCGATATTCGAATACGATTCTTTCCAGAGCCCAGCCAAATGGTATCCATAAAAGCGGTCATGAGCCCAGACAATTTGCTGTAGGGCAACGTCAAGTCCGTATAAATTTGAAAGCCACCTCCGGGTTGGTGCTGACTGAGATCGGGCAGTGCTGTAGGCTTTGACGCCTTAAAATCGGGTAAAACTACGGGCCTTGCACGCAGTCCCAGGGTGAGGTCCAGCTCTGTTCCCTTAAAACTCCACTCAGCTACGCTCAGCGCCGCTGGTTTGATGTGCAGAAAACCCAATTCATCAAGAGGAATCGGCTCCTGAAGGGCACTCCATAGCGGTTGAATATATGATTTCAGCGGAAAAGCGCTCGACTCCTGATCAATCGCCTTTTCCAGCACAGCAAGATTAGGTTGCAGCTGCTTCAGCAATTCATCGTTGATGTTGACCCGCGCAAAGGTGACCCTGCACTCGTCGACCGGTTGAAGATGGGTGAAACGGGTCTCGGTGATGAGCCTCCAACGCGGGTCAAGGGTCAGTTTT
>VGGT01000049.1 GCA_016868485.1 Bacteroidota bacterium | reverse complement strand
GTAGAAATGACTCGGGGCATAAAAGCGACTTTCTACGATCAAAATGGTCGGGTGAACAGCAAGCTCACGGCCCGAGAGGCTTTCCGATTCCCCCGTAAGCGGTTGATGCAAGCGCGAGGAAATGTGGTGGTAACGAACAGCGAGGGCGATACACTTTTTACTGAGCGATTACAGTGGGAGGAACAAAAAGGACGCATCAGCAGTGATGCTTATGTGCGCATTGTACGCCCCGATGAGGTTTTGTATGGGGATGGGTTAGAGTCCGATGATCGTTTCGAAAATTATCGCATTATCAATACCCGGGGGTCTTTTAAAGTGCAGCAATAGCTCGACGGGTGCGGATGCGCTAATGCTTCCGTATTTTTGCAGAAATGGATGTTCTCATCATAGTTTTGGCCTTGGCGTTTTCAGCCTTTTTCTCGGGCATGGAAATAGCCTACTTTTCCGCCAATCGCTTTCGGATCGAATTAAAGAACAAGCAAGGACAGATGGGGGCGCGCATTATGTCGGCTTTCGTGCACAGACCAGCTGAATTCTTGGGTCTCATTTTGGTGGGTAATAATTTCGCACTGGTGGTCTATGGGTCTGTGATGTCTGCCCTGCTTCAAGAGCCCGTACGTTCGTGGTTGGGCGCGACCTATGCCACTCCTTCTTTAGAACTCCTCACGCAGAGCGTATTGTCGACCCTGGTGGTTTTGATTTTCGGTGAGTTTTTACCCAAGAGCTTGTTCGCCATGGCCGCCGACCGCTTGCTCATATCGCTCGCGCTACCCATTCAGGTATGCTATTTTCTTTTTTACCCCCTCGTGAAAGGCGTAGTTTGGATTAGTCGCGTCTTGCTTGGCCTTTTTGGATTGAGTAAAGATGACGAACGGTTGATTTTTGGTAAGCAGGATTTAGATCATCTACTGCAGGATAAATCGGGCCATGCTGAAGGAAGCGTAGGCGAAAGTGCAGCCGAACTGGAGTATTTGCAGAATGCACTCTCTTTCACAGAAGTTAAAGTGCGAACCTGCATGGTGCCACGCACAGAATTGGTGGCCGTGGCCATCACAGAGTCGCCTGACCGGTTGCGGAAGTTGTTTGCAGAATCAGAACATTCCAAGATTTTGGTGTATGAAGGCACGATCGACCACATCACGGGCTATGTTCATTTTCAATCGATGCTGGGGGCTGCTCACGACATCGCTTCAGTTACGCTGCCCATCCCCATTGTTCCAGAAACCAAACCGGCCATGGAGTTGCTGAGGGAGTTTAATGTTCATCGGAAGAGTATCGCTTTGGTGGTGGATGAGTTCGGTGTAACCAGCGGAATTGTTACGGTGGAAGACCTGATTGAAGAGATTTTTGGAGAAATAGAAGATGAACATGACTCTGAAGACCTCGTTGAGCAAATGGTTGGCGCGGGTGAATATCTGTTTTCGGCTCGGTTGGAGGTAGATTACCTAAACGAACAATATGATCTGAGTTTACCATTAGGCGACTACACCACGCTCGGCGGTCTCATTCTCGAGCAGGACCCCGACATTCCCGAGGCGAATAAGGAAATTGAACTTCCAGGTTATCGGTGTGTCGTCATCAAAGTTAACCGCACGCGAATCGATTTGGTGCGTTTGATTCGGGTAGAACCCGAATAGGAAAAGGATTCAAAGGCTAAAGCCGCTATTCTTCTTGTTTTTTGTCTTAATTCCCTTATTTTTGCACACTTTTTAATTTTTTAAGAATGTCAATTATCACGCAGATTAGAAACAAGGCCGGTTTGATGGTCATATTGATTGGTTTGGCCTTGGTTTCGTTTTTATTGATGGATGTTTTCTCGCAAAACAGCTTATTCAACCAAAGCAACTCCAACGTTATAGGAGAAATTGATGGTGAAGAGATTACCGCACCGATGTTCGAAGAGCGTGTGGCCGAGGCTGTTGAGAACTATAAAGCCAATTCAAAAACCGATAAAGTTGATGAAGCGACCTTGTCTTCACTGCGCGATCAGGTTTGGAACGAATTGGTGCGCGAGCGGATCATGAAAAACGCCAGCTCCGACCTCGGACTTGCTGTTTCCCGTGAGGAGTTGTTTGATATGGTGCAAGGATCTCAAATTCATCCCACTGTAAAACAAGCGTTCACAGATCCCAACACCGGTAATTTCGATCGCAGTCAAGTTCTAAAATTCCTTCGAGAAATCGACCAACAGCCTGAGGAAATGCAGAACAAATGGAAGGCATTTGAAAAATACTTGGTCTCGGACCGGGAGAATGAAAAATACAACACGCTCATCACCAAGGGTTTGTATGTAACTAATTTCTCGGCGCAGTCTTATATGAAGCAGGTATTTGAAACCGCTTCAGGACGATTTTTGCGCGTTGATTACAGCACAATTGCCGATAGCAGCATTGAAGCGCCTGAGGAGGATTTGCGCAAATGGTATCAGGAACATGCCTGGGAATTTAAGAGCAAGGAGGCACAAAGAAATTTAGATTATGTGGTTTTTGAAGTAAAGCCATCAGCAGAAGATCGTGATGCATTGCTCAAGAAATTGAATGAAATCCGCGTTTCTTGGCTATCCTCCGACGACGACTCTATGTTCGTCGTCATGAATTCTGAGCAAGCCGGCGATGATCGTTTCTATGCCCAAACGGAGTTGACCGACGAAACCCGCAGCAGGTTGTTTGGTGATACCATCGGTGCGCTCAGTGAGGTATATCAGGATGGAAATATGTTCAAGCTGACTCGTTTGGCGCGCAGAATGGTACGGCCAGACTCTGTTAAAGCACGCCACATTTTAGTTAAAGTGAAAGACACCGAAACGGAGGAGACCGCTAAGAAGCGTGCAGACAGCTTGTTGCAATTGGTGAAAAATGGAGCCAATTTTGCTGCCTTGGCACAGGTCAATAGTGAGGATCCAGGCTCAGGAATGAATGGTGGCGATTTAGGCTTTTTTGCCGAAGGCGCTATGGTTAAGCCATTCAATGATGCTTGTTTTGAGGGCAAGAAGGGTGATCAAGTTCTGGTTAAATCAGATTTTGGATTTCACATTATCGAAATTACGGATCAAAAGGGCGGTCGCACAATGGCACGTTTTGCCACCGTTTCTTATGAGTTGAGTGCGGGCACGGAAACTTATCGAGTGGCTTATGATTCAGCCTCTGCTTTTGTGTCCAGGGTAAAAGACAAGGATAGTTTTGAGCAAGAGGCCAAAAAATCAGGAATCGAAAAGCGCTCAGCTGAAGGTTTAAAAACAACTGATCGTGGTTTGTCGGGTCTAGAAAACACGCGTGAAGTGGTTCGTTGGGCCTTTCGCTCCGAGGACGGAGCCGTGAGCCCTGTGTTTGAATCGCAGCAGCAGTTTGTTGTCGCCATTTTGACTGTGCGCATACCGAAAGGCATTAAACCTTTTGAGGCGGTTCGCACTGTTGTTGAAAGCCGGTATAAGCGAGATAAAAAGGCAGAGCAGATTTCAGCCAAATTAGAGGAAACCCGTAAGAAAGAAGGCAATAGCGTTGAGCGTATGGCCATTGGCATGGGAACGGTAGCCCAAACCTTTGCTTCTGTGAACTTTGGATCTGGTTTTCTCAACAATATTGGAATGGAGCCTAAAGTTTCGGGTTTCATTTTTGGTGGAAAGAAGGGGACCCTCAGCAAGCCCATTCATGGCAATAATGGGGTGTTTGTGGTTGTAGTAGATTCCGTTACCCCCATGCCGAAAGAGGCAGAACAAGGCCCAACACATGGTAATTTGCGCAATCAATTGAAGTCGCGCGTTGCTGGGGAGGGACTCTCTGCGCGCAGAGAACTCCTCTCCATCAAAGACGAGCGTCATCTTTTTTATTGATGCACCATGAACCAACTGCAGCATTTCTGCGTTGGAACTGTTTTGTTATATGAGTCTGACCAATCGGGTTGCTCTTAGCGGTTTGCAAGTGATTGATCCACAAAAGTGGATTGAAAGTCAATTTTGCTCTGTATTTGATGTCGCGCTTGGATTGGAGCGTGGAATGTTGCTCAGAGAAAAGGAATTTCGCTTGTTTTTAATGGAGCAGGAATGGTCTTCCTTCGCAGAACGTGATGTCGCGCTTTTTTGCAGTACCCCCGCTTTGTTGCCCGCGTGGACGTACATATTGGTGGGTCGGTATTTGGTAGGGGTAAGCGCTCGTCCATTTTTGGGGACAGAGCATGAATTGAGAATCCAATTAGCCATAAACCAAATCAGGAACGAAGATTTTTCAGCTTTTCGTGATCAGCGGATCATATTGAAGGGTTGTGGCGGGGATCAATCGGGTCAATTGGGACTGGCCTTGTTGGAGCGACTTCAGCCGATTGCGCGATCGATTATGTTTGGTGAGCCGTGTTCTACAGTTCCAATATTTAAAAGGGGGGCATGAGGGATCTATTCCACAATAAGCGGCTCAGGCAAGGTTTTTTGCTTGTTGTAATGCTTGGATTTCTGTTTAAGTTAACGACTTCGAGCCGCAATTCAGAAGAAACGCGTATGTTGGATGAGTTCTGGAGTCGCTATTCTGTCCATGCAGTCCCCATTCCAGATGATATGGAATTTGCAGGTGAGCAAGTACCCCTGGAGGATTTGGAGGTACGTGAACGAGTCGATCGCGAGTTGTTGGTCAATACCTATTTCCAATCCTCAACCGTCCTCAGCATGAAAAGGGCGGCTCGGTGGTTTCCAGTATTCGAACCCATCTTGAAACAATATGGGGTTCCAGACGACTTTAAGTATTTAGCGGTCATCGAAAGTGGACTCGCTAATGTGGTGAGTCCGTCACAGGCCGCTGGATTTTGGCAATTTGTTGAGTCGACGGGCAAGGCCTACGGACTCAAGATCGAAGAAGGTATCGACGAGCGTTATGATCCCATTCGTTCAGCCCATGCTGCATGTCGGTTTTTGTTGGATGCCAAGCGGGAATTCGGTTCATGGGCTATGGCTGCTGCGGCCTATAATATGGGGACGAATGGCCTTCGTAAGCAAGTACAACAACAAGGCTTGAGTCAATACTATGAGCTCTGGTTGAATCAGGAGACCAGTCGGTATTTACCCCGCCTGATTGCCACAAAATACATTTTTGAGCACCCCAAGAGTTACGGATACCGATTAACCGCAGCCCAAAAATACGGACCATTAACAAATCGGACGATCAAGATCGATACGGCCATTAAAGATGTAGCCCAGTGGGCCCGTTCGATGGGATACAGTTATAAGGTTCTTCGAGCGCATAATCCCTGGATTCGTTCTTATTCTTTACCTGCACCCAGCGGAAGTCAGCCGTATACTTTTAGAATACCTGAGGCAGACGGTTCGATGGACCTTCCAGAATTATCGGATCTTGTTGAGCCGGGATTGATCGATAGCTTGGGCTATCGATCAAAAACTGAATCGATGCCCACGCAGTCTAATCAGATGCCGGCGGCCGTTCCTAGACCTGAGCATGCTGCAACGCAAGCTAAAAAGCGCCACATCGTGCGCCACAAAGTCACAGAAAAGCAGAAAATTGAAGAGGTGGCCAAGATGTTTGGTGTTACGGTTACCGAGATTGTACTGTGGAATTCACTGGAAAACACCCGATTGGTGGGGGGTCAAACATTGAAAATCGAATTGAGCACAGATAGTTCGAAAACGGAAGGAGTCAAATGACGTCTTCTGAACACATTGCTGGGTATGGGGAAGAAGAGGTTGACATGAAACAATCCGGCAACAATACAATAGACACATTCATCGCATCCGACGAGGTTCGGGTGGTGGGTGCTCGAGAACATAACCTACGCGATATCAATGTGCAATTTAATCGCGATCAGTTGGTGGTCATCACCGGATTGAGCGGTAGTGGTAAATCATCACTCGCATTTCAGACCCTCTATGCCGAGGGTCAGCGACGCTATATGGAAAGTTTTTCGGCCTATGCCCGACAATTTATTGGTGCAATGGAACGTCCCGACGTGGATGTGATTGAAGGATTGAGTCCGGTGATCTCGATCGAGCAAAAAACTGTTGGACGAAACCCGAGGTCTACCGTAGGCACCGTAACCGAGGTGTATGACTTCCTCAGACTGTTGTATGCCAGGGTTGGGGATGCCGTGTCTTATAAAACAGGCAACCTGATGCAGCGCCTGACCGAAGAGGAAATACGCCGTATTATTTGTTTGGATTATGCGGATCGGAATGTTGTTCTGCTTGCCCCACTGGTGCGATCGCGCAAGGGCCATTATAAGGAACTGTTCGAGCAATTGAAAAGGCAGGGCTTTATGCGTGTGCGGGTGGATGGGGCGTTTCGCGAGTTGAAGGCGGGGATGCAACTCGATCGCTACAAAACACATGAAATTGAACTGCAGATCGATAAATTGAAGGTGGCCTCAGGGGGAAGTAACCGACTGACCGAATCGCTGGCCCTCACACTCAAACAAGGGAAAGGCGTGGTTTTGTTGTGGGATGAAGAGCAAGGTGTAGGACGTTATTTCAGTCGGTTTTTGATGGATCCAGAAAGCGGGGTGGCCTACGACGAGCCTCAGCCAAATACATTCAGCTTCAATTCACCCCAAGGTGCTTGTACGGTATGTGATGGTTTGGGGAGCTTAGCCGTTGTTGACCCCGAACTCGTGATGCCCGATCCCTCCTTGAGTATTATCGGTGGCGGAATTGCCCCACTGGGGGAGTACCGTGAGATTTGGGTCTTTAGATTGGTGACCGCCTTAGCCAAAAAATACAAGGCCAACTTAAGCACCCCAGTGGGCCAGCTCGATGAAGGATTTAAAAAGGCTTTGCTCTATGGTTCCGAGGCCCTCCTGGAGGTTCCCGGACGTTATGGTGAATACGGCAACAGCATGGTTCGCTTTGAAGGCATAATTCCCATGCTACAAAAGCAGCGCGACGATTCAACAGGTTCATCATTCCAGAATTGGGCGGAGGAATTTCTGCAGTTTCAGGTGTGCTCGGGTTGTGGTGGTGCGCGCCTCAAGACGGAGTCGCTGCATTTTTTGGTTGATGGCAAGAACATTGCCCAAGTTTCTTCCATGGAATTGTCGGATCTCTCCGTCTGGCTGAACGGACTGGAATCGGGCTTCGTCGGACAAAAAGCTCGGGTAGCTGCAGAAATCTTGCGTGAAATCAGCACCCGAGTGTCTTTTCTGCTGGGCATCGGATTGGGGTATTTATCACTCGACCGACCGGCACGAAGCCTCAGTGGGGGTGAATCGCAAAGAATACGACTGGCTACTCAATTGGGATCGCAACTGGTGGGGGTGATGTACATCCTCGATGAACCAAGCATTGGGCTGCATCAACGCGATAATTTGCAGTTGATCGACTCCCTCAAAGCGCTGCGTGATTCGGGCAATACCGTACTCGTTGTGGAGCATGATGAAGAGATCATCCGGCAAAGTGATTATGTCATTGATTTAGGCCCGGGTGCCGGTCGCTTTGGAGGTGAGGTGGTGGCCAGCGGGCATCCTACTGAATTTATCAAGATGGAATCGCTCACTGCCGCTTATTTAAGGGGCGAGAAGACCATGCCGTTTCGTGCAACCCGAATTCCTGGCGATCATTGGCTCACGCTCAAAGGAGTACGTGGACATAACCTCAAGAATGTAGATGTGCGCTTCCCCTTGGGCAGTTTAATTTGTGTTACAGGTGTTTCGGGATCGGGTAAATCGACCTTGGTTCATGAAAATCTCTTTCCCCTTTTAAGTCAAAGACTAACAGTCAGCCGTCGACGGCCCCTTGGAGTAGATTCGGCGGAAGGGATCGAGCACATCGATAAAGTCATTGAGGTCGATCAAGCACCTATTGGGCGTACGCCAAGGTCTAATCCGAGTACATACACCGGCGTGTTTACCGACATCCGGCAGTTGTTTGCAGAATTGCCCGAAGCCAAGATTCGGGGGTATAAGCCCGGTCGGTTTTCGTTTAATGTGAAAGGAGGTCGATGTGAGACCTGTGGGGGCGCTGGAATGCGCATTGTCGAGATGAATTTTCTGCCCGATGTGGAGGTGCGGTGTGAGGAATGCAACGGCCGGCGCTATAATCGGGAAACGCTTGAGGTTCGGTATAAAGGCAAGTCCATCAGCGAGGTACTGGACATGAGTATTTCCGATGCGCTTGAATTTTTTGAAAAAATACCTGCGATCAATCGGAAAATCCAGACCCTTCAAGAGGTTGGATTGGGCTATCTAACACTCGGACAGTCCTCCACCACCTTATCGGGTGGCGAGGCCCAGCGGGTCAAGCTGGCATCGGAGTTATCGCGGCGCGATACGGGGAATACACTATATATCCTCGATGAGCCCACCACAGGACTTCATTTTGAGGATATACGTGTGCTGATGGAGGTTTTGCACCGCTTAGTAGACCGAGGCAATACGATTCTTATCATTGAACACAACCTCGATGTCATTCGCTCGGCAGATTACCTCATCGATATGGGTCCGGATGGAGGAAAGGCCGGTGGTCGGGTGTTGTATTCTGGCCCGCGTGATGGCCTCCGCAATGTGGCTGAGAGCCACACCGCACGTTATTTGATGATTTGAGCCGTGTGGTTTTTGGTGTCGACCTTCTCAATGATATCCGATATGATGCCGTTCTCGTCGATGATGAAAGTGACCCGATCAGTACCCATATACTTACGACCGTACATACTTTTTTCGACCCAGGTCCCGTAGGCGGTATGAATGCTCTTGTCTTCATCGGCCAGTAGGTCGAAGGGCAACTCATATTTACGAACGAACTTATCGTGCGATTTCACGCCATCAGCACTCACGCCCAATACCACATAGCCCGATGCCTGCAGCATTGCGTAATTGTCGCGCAAATTACATGCCTCGGCCGTACAGCCAGGCGTGTCATCTTTTGGATAAAAATACAGTACGATTTTCTTTCCCATAAAGCGCTGAGAATCGATGGGTGCTCCATTTTGGTTGGGGCCACTGAATGAGGGTGCTTTTTGTCCGACGGTAGGTCTGCTCATGGTATAAAAACGGGGATTTTGAGGTTGGCCTCATTGCCAACCGCATCAACAACAACCAAACAGAGCATTTGATTGCCCCGAGGTGCATTTTCATCGATGCGTGCCGTGAGGGTCGCAGATTTTGCATCCCAAATCAGCTTATTCCAGAATTCACCCACATAAAAATGAAAGTTCTTGATGCCAGAACGCGCATCGCTGCAAGTAAAATGTAGGGAACTGCCGATATGTAGGGTGTCGCTCTTCAGTTTTCCCTGCATACTGATCCGAGGGGCAATGGTGTCAAGTGCCAAATAAAAACTACCGAGTTGACGGGCCTTTGTTTCAAACCACCCGCCTTTCCATGTGCCCATATGGGCCACTTGCACACCCTTAATGCTTGTTCCGATGGCCACAACTTTGTTTTTCAAGCTCGTTGGCACGTGTTGGGCACGGATGGACATAGGGAAATAATGATGAACCGGAATGCGGGGGCTGCCGATCCGATATTCCGACGAGAGGGAGCCTGCGGGACCTGGTCGGATGCTGATTCGGGTATTCAACGTATCATAGATGGTTCCCGGAGGCAAATGAATTCGAAAATTTTCTTGTTCAATGTTCAGGGCGCGATCGGGTGGTATCACCGTTTCGAACCGTTGGGGCGCAGCAGATTTCAATCCAGGATTAAGATTTTGGGATCCTGTTAGCGTGAAACTGCCCTCCGACTGATTACCAAAGAAGTCGGTCGCAATGATTCGGTATTGTGTTTTGGCACCAACTTTTGGGTGGAGTATCCCGTTGCTGAGTTCAGCATTGATCAAACGAAGGTGGTTGCCCGGCGAACGAAACAAGCGATAGAATGTCTCGTTGTTGAGCATTTTCGCTTCATAATCCATCACAGAATTGGCGTAGCGCGTTTCCGAATGGGCGTAGCGATCTGCTTTGAATGCGTAGAGTGTATCCAAACCTTGAATGAGAAGTAATTGGTAGATGCCCTGCCGCAACTCATTTTCGGTGTGTTTGTCCCACACTTTAACCTGTACGTGGCATGCACCGGCTACCTCTGCTTCTTTCTTTGCGCGCCAGAAACCCGTGCTGTCTTGTAAAAACTGGAGTCGAAGTGGGGAAGGCTTTCCGACAACTAAACTGCCAGGGCCAAGGGGAACAACTTCCATGCAATCAAAGGTTGGGCGAACATTGTCGGCTACCCGAAGGCCGAACCAATGCGGGTTGATGAGCTCCTCGGTTTCGGTGTGTCGAATTTCGAAATGCAAATGTGGACCTCCGGATGCGCCCGTATTGCCACTCAGAGCCAGC
>VGGT01000048.1 GCA_016868485.1 Bacteroidota bacterium | reverse complement strand
CACACTTGATCCGCTCGCAACCGGTCTGATGTTGTTGTGCACGGGGAAGTGGACGCGCCACCTCGGGCAAATGGGCGAATACGACAAACGCTACCGAGGGAGCTTGCGGCTCGGGCTCACCACACCCTGTTATGATCTGGAACGCCCACCCGACGCTTATTACCCCACCGATCATATTCGCCCTGAAGATGTACATGCGGTGGCACAGCAGCTAACAGGCAACCAAATGCAGGTTCCGCCTGTTTTTTCAGCCATAAAGGTCGATGGCAAGCGATCCTATAAAGCGGCGCGCCAGGGGACGGCCGATGCGCTTCCACCCAGGTCGGTTACGATTTATGAACTGAAGGTCATTGCGGTTGAATGGCCCGATGTGCATTTTGAAGTGCATTGCAGCAAGGGAACCTACATCCGCAGCCTCGCCCACGATTGGGGCCGACTGCTCCACAGTGGAGCCGTACTCACCTCCTTGAGGCGAACAAGCATTGGGGCCTATCGTGTGGAGCACGCCATGGAGCCAAATTTTATTAGAGCATTAATTGAATCAACATAAATTAACATGTTGGTTTATAGCGATATAAAATCATATCCAAAAGACGTTCCGCTCCTGCTCACCATGGGTTCATTTGATGGCGTGCACCGTGGACATCGGGCACTGATCGGGCGCATGACCGAATTGGCCCGAGCCATGAATGCGGCAACCGCCGTACTGACCTTCACACCCCACCCCAGACTCGTATTGGGCAAAGACGCTGGAAATCTTCGGTTGCTCTGCACCGATGCGGAGAAGCAGCGCCGACTGGAATCTGCCGGGCTGGATCGGCTGTTTTTTCTGCCATTCGACCGAAGTGTGGCCGAATGCGAGGCCGAAGTATTTTTGGAGGAGTGGTTGGTGGCGCAATTGGGGGTGGTAGGAATGGTTGTGGGCCACGACCACCGCTTCGGGCGCATGCGTCGTGGAAATCTGGAGATGCTTCAAATCTATGCCGATGCGCATCCCGGTTTTGTTGTGGCCGAACAAGCAGCGTTGATGTCGGGTACGGATGCACAGGCGGTGAGCTCAACACGCATTCGACGGGCATTAGCCGATGGTCATCTGGCTGAGGCCAACGAGATGCTGGGCTATGCCTATTCGCTCAGCGGTGAGGTGGTGCCCGACCGACAAGTTGGGCGAACACTGGGCTATCCAACGGCCAATGTGCGCATAGACTCTGCCTACAAACAACTACCAGCACCCGGGGTTTATGCGGCCCACGCCCAGTGGGGCGAAGTACAACGACCGGCTATGGTGTATTATGGTGGGAGACCCGCTTTTTCTGGGGCAGGATTTGCACTCGAAGTGCATATCCTGGATTATTCAGGGGATTTATACGGACAAAGCATGGAAGTGAGCCTGCTTCATTTTGTTCGGGGCGATCGACATTTCAACGAAATATCGGCGCTCGTGGCCCAAATACAGTCCGACGAACAAGTCATCCGACGTTATTTTGGTATGCCTTAGTTTTATGCAATTGAGAGGCGATGGCTTCATGCAGTTGAGAGGCGATGGCTTCATGCAATTGAGAGGCGTTCATTTTATGCACTCAGGAGTCGAAAGCTCATTTCCCTGAGTAATTCCCCATCTCCTGTGCCCGGGTTGTCAAGGCCTTTCGATTTCAGATCATAGCGCTGCAGAATCTGCAGGCATTTTTTAATCCGTTTGGGCGGGTAATTTCGGGCGTAGCTGAGGTAGTCGTTGAGGGCAAATGGGTTGATGCCAATGCGTTGCGCCAAGGACTGGGCATCGAATCGGTTTCCCAGCTCGTGCAGATGCAGCGTTTTCGCATACATCAAATACAGCGAGCCAATGCAGCCCGGCATGCTGAACGACCCCGCCTTTGGGTCGCGGGCAAAGTACTGAACGATGTTGAGTGTTTGGGCGGTTTGACGCAGTCCGATGGCTTTGGATAGCTCAAACATATTATAGACACGGCTCGCACCCAGGTACTTCTCTACGTCTGCCGCTTGTATGGTGCTGCCTTTCGAAAGGTTGATGGCTAAAATACCCAAATCGGAAGCGAGGTTTGCTGGCTGACACCCCACAAATTCTGTGAGCAGGGCAATGGCATCGGGCGATACCCCCAGGCCGAGCTCATGAACATAGGCGCGGATCCAGTCGGGCAGGTTCCTTTCGCGCAACATCTCGCTCAGCATGAGAACGCCCGATTTTTCGGCATTTTTGGTAAACTTTTTCCGCTTATCAAGCGCCTTGCCCGAAAAGTGCATCATCAATACCGTTGAGGGCACCGGTTGAAGGACGTACTGTGCCAATTTTTCCAATTCACGATCCGATAGGCCCTGCGCTTCCCGAACCGACACCAAAACACGCTCGCTCATCATGGGGAATCGTCGGGCACATTCCAGAATTTGATCGGCCTGGGTGTCGCGGCCATACAAAATGGATTGGTTGAAATCGCGCAATTCGGGGGCAATGCAACGACGTTCCACCTCTTCTTGTATGCGGCCAGCAAACCAGGGTTCCTCACCGTGCAAAATCAGGAGCGAAGGAAATTGACCGGCAGTAACACGTTGGAGTAAATCGCGGTAGGTTGCGGTAGGCATGGATTCAATGGCTGCACGAAAATACATCAAATTGATGGCTGATTATTGTCTGGAATGAACTATCTTGTTTCCCCAACAATGAAAACGAAACAGGAAATCGTAGAAAATTGGCTGCCCCGCTATACGGGAAGGACGCTGGATGATTTCACTCCCTACATCCTCCTCACCAATTTTGGCCAGTATTTAGCGCATTTTGCGCAGCAATATGGGGTTGAGATTGTGGGTCAAGATAAGCCCATTCAAAGTTGCTCGGCCAACAGCATCACCTTAATCAATTTTGGGATGGGGTCGCCCATGGCCGCTACCATTCTCGACTTACTCACCGCTGTTCGCCCAAAGGCGGTTTTGTTTTTGGGGAAATGTGGCGGCCTCAAATCGAAGAACCGCATCGGCGACCTGATTTTGCCTATTGCTGCGATTCGGGGAGAAGGCACAAGCAACGACTATTTACCTCCAGAGGTGCCGGCACTCCCTTCTTTTGCGCTTCAAAAGGCCATTTCCACGACCATCCGCGACAAAGGCCTCGATTATTGGACGGGCACGGTCTACACCACCAACCGTAGGGTTTGGGAACACGATAAGACGTTTAAGAAATACCTGCGCGACATCAGGGCTCAGGCCATTGATATGGAAACAGCCACTGTTTTTACGGCAGGCTTTCACAACGGGATTCCCACAGGGGCATTGCTTTTGGTGAGTGACTCGCCGATGACGCCTGAGGGGGTAAAAACAGCGGCATCCGATGAGCAGGTAAGCCGAAATTTTGTTCGGACCCACCTCGAGATTGGCATTGGCTCACTCGAGCAGTTAATTCACCATGGATTGACCGTTAAGCATCTTCGGTTTTGACATGAATTTGAATCAGGATTCGCCTTATCTAAGCCTCCGCACGCGTCAATACCAAGAAAAAAGGCAATTGTTCGATGAGATCAGGCGAAAATGGGTAGCCGATACGCCTGAAGAACGGGTGCGGCAGGAATTGCTGCGCCGGTTAACGGGCCAATTGGGCTATCCCGCCATGCAAATTTCGATCGAACGAAGAGCCCAGCGGTCCGAGGGCCGACGAAATTCAATCCAGCGCCTGTTGCGCCCCGCCCCGAGTGGCAACCCAATGGGGCGTTATGATGCATTGTTGTTCAATTCAGAGGGAAAGCCAATATTGTTGATTGAATGCAAGGCCCCAGGAATGTCCTTAAATCAGGCTGTTTTCGATCAGGTCGCAGTCTACAACCAGTCGTTAAACGCCCCCTTTTTGCTGCTGTCTAATGGCCCTGATTTTTTGATGGCCCAAATAGATCACGCCCGGAGTCGCTATGTTTTTGCTTCGGAAATTCCCTCTTACGCGGAATTGCTGGAGCTTATGGATGCGGAGCGGTAACAGAGATTTTTGCCTAACCATCCCACCCGCGGGCCTATTTCATGCGGCCGAGACAGTCCGCAATGTCTTGAGGTTCATAGATTTGAAGTTCTGTCGCCGGATGCAAGGCTTCATGGAGCATAACCTTTGCGAGGTCGGACACGGCGAGTGGACGTGCCGCAGTGGGAAGGAGCTTGGCTAAGGGGGGGAACTTGGCTAAGGGGCGGAGCAAGGAGCGGGCTGTCGCTTCCATCATTCGATGATTTTCTCGCGCTGCGTCTAATAGCCCAGGTCGAAAAATACTGATTCGTTCAGGCCCTGCTTTGGTTACGGTAGATTCTGCCTCGGCCTTCACGCGGCTGTAGAAGAAAGGAGATGAGGCACTTGAGCCCGCTGCGGATACCATGCTAAAATGACCGATTCCTGTTTCCTTGGCCATGATGGCGGCATCCACCACCATGCTATAGTCGACTGCACGAAAGGCAGGCCTACTTCCCGCTTGCTTCATGGTGGTACCCAAGCAGCAAAACAGAACGGATGCCCCCCACAACGCATGCGCATATTCAACCGCTTGATCGAGCGGTGCCGTGATGGCTTCTACCTTGGGGTGTTCATATCGGGGTAGTCTTCGGCCGATGCAACGAACCGAGGCGATGTACTGCGATTGAATGAGCTGGAGCAACAGGGCCTCTCCCGTGGCGCCCGTAGCCCCAAGCAACACCACATTTAAATAGGGTTTTGGGTGAACATCTAAATCCATAACGAGATAAAAAACAGTATTGAATAAAACGGATAGTATCGGGTCAAAAGCCCTCGTTATGGTAGGGGAGCTTGTGTATTTGGGTAAACGCCCGATACAATTGTTCCACAAATATAAGCCGAACCATTTGGTGGGTGAAGGTGAGCGCCGATAAAGAAATGATGTGATGGGCCTCAGACCGAAGACTTGGATCCAATCCGTAGGCTCCGCCAACCACAAAATCAAATTTACCCAAACCAGCAGCGGCAGAGGATTGGAGCCAATCGGCAAAACCACGCGAATCGTAAACGGTTCCATGCTCATCGAGCAGTACCATTTGGGCACGATCCGCCCGCTGTCGACGAATCCAGGCCGCCTCCTCAATGGCCAATCGAGCGGGATCCAATTTGCCACGATGGCTAATCGAAGGTGCGCCGCTGATTCGTTCAAAACGGGTGAATCGCTTCAGTCGCTTTTCATAAACGGCAATACCCTCCCTAATGTATGCTTCTTCTTGCTGGCCTACACAAATGAGTCTGATGTGTTGCATAGAAATGCCTCTTGCTGTGATCAAGCCCATTGCTGGCCTACACAAATGAGTCTGATGTGTTGCATAGAAATACCTCCTGCTGTGATCAAGCCCATAAACAAAAACGGCCCACCCTAGGGTGAGCCGCTCATGCCTACAAACGAATTACTTCTTGTTTATTTTGAGTAACTCAACTTCGAAAACAAGTGTCTCATTCGGACCAATCATTTCACCAGCACCTTGCGCACCATAAGCCAGGTCGCTCGGGAGGAAAATTTTGAATTTGGAGCCAGTGGGCATCAATTGAAGTGCTTCGGTCCATCCCTTGATGACACCATTGAGCGGGAAGGTTGCGGGTTCGCCACGCTCAACAGAGCTATCGAAAACCTTGCCATCGGTGAGGGTTCCGTGGTAGTGAACCGTAACCTCATCTGTTTCTTTCGGCTTATCGCCAGAGCCCATTTTCATGACCTCATACTGTAGTCCGCTGGCGGTAGTGGTTACCCCTTCGCGCTTTCCGTTTTTCTCCAAAAACTCCCTTCCTTTGGCCACAGCGGCATCCGCTTTGCGGTCCATCATGGCGGTGAAATATTTTTGGATGTGCATATTGGCTTCTTCCGCTTTGATGCTGGGTTTGCCATCTTTTTCCATAACATCCATCATAGCCTGCTTGATGGCCTGATAATTCAGGCCTTCGATTCCTTGCTTCTTAAGGTTTTCACCGATGCTCACGCCAATGCTGTAGCTGACCGTGTCGAGTTCGGTTTTGAGTTCTGCGTTTTTGTCCATTTTCTTTTGTCCGTTGCAAGCCTGAACGCCGACCATACTCAGCAGGGCGAGCAATACCCAGGTTTTGTTTTTCATTTGGTTTAGGTTTAGGGCGCGAATATACGATTAATTTCTATTCTCGGAATGTTTGTGTCCTTTTCAGGGCCGCATTTGAACGGCAGCACGATACAAACGGAGCTGATCACCTCCGATGGATTGACTTTCCCACAAATAGGCGTTCACCGGAAGGATAGGCGCCGAAAGACCTGCGCTGAGCGTCTTTGGGGAAGTGAATACCCGAATCTCGTCCCATAAACCCGATTCAATAAAGGCTTTCTGCAGGCCTGGGCCCGCTTCTACCAGCACCGACAGCACCGAATGTTGATGCAGTTGCTCGAGGATTACGCCTATTTGTGCATGAAGGGGCATTTTGGGGTTTGTTTCGATCCGGATGAGTTTTCCTTCATCCCTCAGGATCTGATAATCGCCGTTCAACATGGGCGGGTGTTCCACCAATACACGGATGGGTTGTCGACCTGCATACCATCGGGCACCCAAATGGGGGTTATCGGCCAACACAGTGCCAGCACCCACCAAAACGGCCGCTTCTTCCGTACGCCAGCGGTGCACCAGTTGCCGACTGTGGGCACTGCTCAACCAGTAGGGACCTGGCGATGCTGGGGCAACGAAGCCATCGGCCGACTCTGCCCATTTAAGAACCACATGCGGCCTTCGCTCGCGGTGGAAGGTGAAAAATCGACGGTTCGCCTCGGTGCACTCCGATTCCAGCACGCCCAAGACCACCTCAACCCCCGCATCCACCAAGCGCTGAAGGCCACTTCCGCCCACCAGGTCATGGGGATCGGTACAGGCAACCACAACGCGCGAAATCCGGCTGTCGAGAATCAAATCAGTACATGGGGGGGTTTTTCCGTGGTGATTACATGGCTCGAGGGTCACATACAGGGTACTTTCGGGTAAAACAGAGGGCGTTTGGCAGGATCGAATGGCTTCCACCTCGGCATGGGCTGCGCCAAACCGCATATGACGGCCTTCTCCAATGATTGTTCCGTTGTGCACCAGCACGGCGCCTACCATGGGGTTGGGCGCGGTGTGGCTGTTCGACAACAACGACAATTCGCAGGCACGCCTCATAAAGGGTAAATGAACGGCATGTAGGGTTTTTGAAAAAGGAATCACCATCACGAGCAAAAATAGCAGCTAATTTTGAGGCGTGTCACAGCCCAAGTCAGCAATTTCCCATCAAGCCGCAGCCGATTCAGCCCAAAGTACTGACGTTGATCGTTCCTGGCATGCGGCCAGGATCTCCTTTTCGGCCCCGCTCAAGACCTTATATGGTGATTCAGAAACCGATGCCATGTGGTGGCGTTGGTATGAGAACCGAACGGGTGGAACCCGCCTCGATTGGATCAACCGCCGTTGGCAACCCATGGATTTGGTGCGCTGCAAGCAGCTGCGGCGCGATCTTGAACTGCTGCTGGAACTTCGACCGCTCGCCTATGTGCTCGATGAAGCCTGGTTTATGAACCGAAAATATGCGCTTCGCGGTGCTGTGCTCATTCCACGGCCTGAGACGGAAGAATTGGTCGCTTGGGTCCTCGATCGAGAAAACGAAAACCGTCGACTTCAGCTGCTTGACGTAGGCTGTGGAAGTGGCGCTATTGCTTGTTCAATCGGGCTCGAAAGGCCAAATTGGAAGGTGCGAGGGATGGATATTGACCCGAAAGCTTTGTCGGTTGCGCGGCTGAATGCGCGGAAACATCACGCGCCTGTGCGCATTCACCAAGTCGATATGCGTGCCGAGCGGTGGCCGTCCTGGGATGTAGTGGTGTGCAACCCGCCTTACATTGGACAGGGTATGGAACATACTTTATCGCCCGGAGTAGCGCAACATGAACCCCATTTGGCCTTATTCGCTCCGCAGGCCGATTCACTCTACTATTACCGAGTCCTGGCCGATCAACTCCGAAAAGCAATCGATGCATCAAGATCGATTAAGAAGCGGGCTGTGTCCATACAACGAGGCTTCATGGCGGGGGATTTGCCGCGCGAGCCGGATCAACGGCAGCCCTGCAGTAAGGTGATGTATATGGAAATGCCATCGGATTGCGCAGCGTCTATCCGAGATTTGTTTGGTGCCTGGGATACAGAGATGCGATGCGATGCGCAAGGTGTTGCCCGAATGCTTAGGGTGTCGGCCGAGAGATAAGGGTGTCGGCCGAATTCAGGGCTAGGGAGGTCTTATTCGTCAATTTCGGTGCACACGGCCGACTCCACCCCGACGGCACGGTTGGTTTTTTTAACCAGTCCAGACAATACTGTGCCCGGGCCCACTTCCAAACAGGCCGTAATTCCATCCGCAAACATCTGGTTAAGCGATTGCGTCCAGCGAACGGCGCCTGTTAATTGACTCAACAGATTTTCGCGGATGACTTCGGGGTCGCGGGTAGGAAGTGCCGTCACGTTCTGGTAGATGGCACAACTCGGGGGCGCAATGCGGGCTTGTTCAACAGCTGTTTTCAGGGCATCGGCCGCAGGCGCCATCAAAGGCGAGTGAAAGGCTCCGCCGACTTCAAGGGTAACTGTCATTCGGGCGCCGGCTTCCTTCAGCAGGGTGCAAGCCTGAGCAACGGCCGCCGCATCGCCCGACACCACCACTTGGCCCGGGCAATTGTAGTTGGCGGGCACCACAATGCCGTTTTGAACAGAGGCACATACGCGTTCAACCACTTCGTCGGCCAAGCCGATGACCGCAGCCATCCCACCAGGCGTTAGCTCGCAGGCCGACTGCATAGCCCTGGCACGGGCCGCTACCAATTGCAAACCCTCTTCAAACGACAATGCCCCGCAAGCGGTTAGGGCCGAAAATTCGCCCAGGGAATGTCCGGCCGCGGCATCCGGACGGAAGCGATCGCCCATGCAACGCGCCAAAGCCACCGAATAAACAAAAATGGCGGGTTGGGTTACTTTCGTTTGTCGAAGGTCATCAGCCGTGCCGTGGCACATGAGTTCCGTTAGGGGCAAGCCCAATAGTTCATCGGCTTGTTGAAAGATACGGCTTGTCTCGGGTTTGCGTGTACTGAGCGATAGGCCCATCCCAGGGAACTGAGACCCTTGTCCGGGAAACAAATATGCCATCATGTGTAGGAAAATTGAGGGATAACGCCCGTCGGATTCGGGCCAAAATAGGTAACAAAATTGCGTTCTGTCTCGAATAATTGAACGCTGTAGAGGCGGTAGTTGGGTGCCGTAAGCACATCGGCCAATTGATCCCATATTCCCATAGCCAGATGCTCGGTCGAAGCCATTTTACCGCGCATAAAGGGCACGTCGAGGTTGAGGTTGCTGTGGTCTACGATGTCCAAAACCCGTTCATGGATGATGCGGCTGAGGTCTTTCAGATCCATCAGAAATCCAGTATCGGGGTGGGGTGTGCCCACGAGCGTCACCAACAATTCAAAATTATGGCCGTGCATATTGGGGTTGGCGCATTTGCCAAATACCTCTTTGTTTTTTTCGGCGCTCCAGTTGGGGTTCCAAAGTTGATGGGCAGCGTTGAAATGCTCCTTGCGGGTCAGATGAATCATAAGTTGGCTCAAGCGCCGCAAAGATAAGGGCCGAATTGATTTACGCCTTAACTCCGGTGAGGCCCGCAGCGATGCGCGTCACCAAACGCCTCGGAAACAGCCCGATGCTCGCCGCCATGATTCGGTTCATGAATCCGTGTATGGCTAAAGCATCGCCACGCATCATGGCCTTGTAGGCGTAGCGCGCCACCGAGGCCGAGTCGGGTATTCGCCGACTGAGCAAAAAAGCAGGAACGTTTTGCCCAGGTGCCATCATGGCTTCTCCAAAACCGCTGCGGGTTGGGCCTGGGCAAAGTGCTGTTACCCGAACGCCTTTGCGGTAGTTTTCGTGGTGAAGCGCCTCGGAAAAATGCAGTACATAGGCCTTGGTGGCAAAGTAAACCGACATCCCTGGGCCGGGCTGAAAGGCTGCAGTGGAAGCCACATTCATGATTCGACCACCCCCTTGGGCGATCATACCGGGTAGGAAGAGGTGCGCGAGCTGGGTGAGTGAACGGATGTTGAGGTCGATCATGGCAGCGGTTTTAGACCAATCGCTCGAGGCGAAAGCCCCGTATACGCCCACGCCTGCATTATTAATGAGGAAATCGACCGACCAACCCAATGTTTGAACCTGTTGGTAGAGTTCGGCCGCCGCATCCGGTGTACTCAAATCCAGACCGATGCAGTGGACCGAAACGGACTTGCTCTGCTGTAATTCTA
>VGGT01000047.1 GCA_016868485.1 Bacteroidota bacterium | reverse complement strand
CGATCCCAGTTCATTCAGGATCAAGCAAGCCACTCAATTTGACCTGCAATCACCATTAGAAATCGGCATTCAAGCATTGTATGCCCAAGCCGAGCAACGTATGCCCGAACTCAAGGCAGCACAATTGCGCGAAAAGCAAGCCTTGTATGGTTTATCTGCAGCGCGGGCGGCAAGGTATCCGAGCTTGCGCGGCTTTGCCAACATGAGCACGGTTTATTCCAGTACCAATCGGCGCTTTTTGTCCGATCAACCACCGGTCATTACGGGTACAGCACCGGTGGGGTACCTGGAAAGTGATCCGACACAATTGGTCGTTCGGCCAGTTTTGAACTACCCCACCGAGCTCGTCCCGCGTTTCAATCAATGGGGTGATAACCTAGGGTATGGCTTAGGCCTCTCCCTCTCTATTCCGATCGCCAATGGCGCCCAGGTAGAGACGCAGATCAGAAGGGCAGCCCAATCTGCCACCCAGGCACGTTTGCAAACCCAAACCGCACGCAACCAGCTGTTTTCGGATGTCGCGCGGGCCATTACAGAATACCGGGCCGCATTGGCTCGTGTCGAAGCCAACCGCCGAAATGTGGAAGCCCAACGCGAGAATTACCATTTTAGCGAGCGCCGACAAGAACAAGGCCTGATAAACCCGGTAGAATTCACCACCATCAAGAACCGATTGCAAATTGCGGAGGTGAATCTGGAACAGGCGCGTTATGAAATGCTCTTCCGCGCCAAAGTCATCGATTTTTACCTCGGACGCCCCATCATTTTAGAATAAAGACTGCCCTATGCAATTTTGGAAACGCATGAAACCCCTGTACCGCATATTGTTGGTGGCTGGGATCTTATTGTTGGCCATGCTTTTGGCGCGCACCATGGGATGGGTAGGCAAAACAGAGCCGGAAAAGGTGTCCGCAGAGGCCGCACAGGTTCGGACGCTTGTAGAAACCGTGCTGGCGAACGGAAAAATTCAGCCCGAAACGGAGGTTAAGTTGTCGTCTGAAATCTCAGGGGAGGTGATCGAACTGCTGGTTGCGGAGGGCGACTCTGTGCGGAAGGGGCAATTGCTGGCGCGAATCAACCCCGAGTTGGTGGTGGCCGGATTAGACCGAAGCGAGGCTGCCCTGAACAGTGCAAAAGCCCAAGAGGCCACATCGAAGGCGCGCCTCAATCAACTCAAAGCGACTTATCAAGTCAATATACAACCTGCGTATGAACGCAACCGCAAATTGTATCAGGATCGAGTCATTTCTGAGGCGGAATTCCAAAACTCAAAGGCTACCCATGATGCATTTCTAGAGGATTTAGAGGCGGCGCGTCAAACACTTCTCGCAGCAGGATACGCCGTTGGAAGTGCGGCTGCCGGACAAAAGGAAGCGCGCGAACAGCTTCAACGCACCAATATGTATTCCCCCATCGATGGAATCGTGACCCGTCTTTCGGTGGCGGTGGGTGAACGCGTGGTAGGCACCATGCAAATGACGGGCACAGAAATGATTCGAATCGCCGACCTTGGGAAAATGGAGGCCCTGGTGGAAGTGAGTGAGGGAGACGTAGTTCGCATTAAGAAGGGTGATAGTGTACGTGTGGAAGTTGATGCCTACCCAGGCAGGATATTCAGTGGATGGGTCAGAGAGGTGGCGCATTCCAGTAAGTCAGGATTGGCTATGGGGGCATCGGGCGACCAAGCCACAAACTTCGAAGTACGCATTAGGCTGGTGAATGATTCTTATTCTGATCTATTGGTGGGTGGTCGTCCGCCTTTGCGCCCAGGCATGAGCTCATCAGTAGAAATCCTCACCAATAGAGTCGATAGTGTATTATCAGTGCCCATCACTTCGGTCACCACGCGTATGTTCGGAGTCGACGGGAAGGTTAAAAAGCGTTTTGGGGATGCTGAAGGGGAAGAAGAAAAGGATGGTGGTCAATCGGGTGATGACAAAAAGTCGGATATGCGTGAGGTTGTTTTTGTGTATCAAAAAGGAACAGTAAAGGCCGTTCAGGTGAAAACAGGAATCCAAGACGATCAGTTTATTCAAATACTGTCGGGCATCAAATTGGGTGAAGAGGTGGTAACAGCCCCTTTCACTGCATTGTCGAAGTCGCTCGATGACGGGCAGAAAGTGACGCGTGTTGAGCGCGATCAGTTGTTTGCGGAGGAATGAGTCAACCCAAAAGTAGTACGAACACATCAACTCGAATGGCTGGAGCAGCGCCCCGAATGGCTGGAGCAGCGCCCCGAATCGCGGTTTTGGGTGGCGGCAGTTGGGCCACCGCTTTGGTCAAAATCCTGCTCGATAATCGGGTCGATGTTCGCTGGTGGATGCGCAATACAGAAACGGTACAGTTTATCCGAAAGTATCACCACAATCCCCGGTACCTCCCGGCTGCAACGGTTCGGATGAAGTCATCGGCCATCAGCACCGACCTGAGCGCTTGTGTGAAAGGCGCGTCACATGTGGTGATTGCCGTGCCTTCTGCTTTCCTGAAAGCAGCCTTATCCCCCCTGGCCCGTGAGGCATTCCACGATAAAATAGTGATTTCTGCGGTAAAAGGGATGATTCCCGATGAGAATTTATTGATCGGACAGTATTTACTCCGGCATTTTGATCTACCTGAGGATCGATTTTTGCTGATCGGAGGTCCTTGTCATGCTGAGGAGGTGGCACAAGAGAAGTTGAGTTACCTGACGATCTCGGGTCGTGACCCTGTTCGCGCCGAACTTTTGGCTTCAGCCCTGCGAAATCGCTACATCCACGCATCGGTGAGTGAAGACACAGAAGGCACGGAATATGCCGCCATCATGAAAAATATTTATGCCGTGGCGGGTGGAATCGCTCATGGATTGGGGTATGGCGATAATTTCATGGCGGTGCTGGTGAGCAATGCCATTATTGAACTGAAACAGTTTTTAAGGAGCATCTACCCGGTGCGGCGCGATATCAAGGGATCGGCCTATTTGGGCGACCTACTGGTGACGGCCTACAGTCAGTACAGCCGAAACCGCACATTCGGCACGATGCTCGGCAAAGGTTATTCCGTACGATCTGCACAACTTGAAATGAATATGGTAGCTGAGGGATATTATGCGGCGCGCTGCATCCATGAAATCAACCGAATAAAGAGGTGCTCATTACCCATTGCCGAGACCGTATATCGGGTTTTATATGAGGGGAATCCCCCACGCGATGAGTTTCAGAAATTAAGCCATCGCCTGCACTGAATGAAAGTCAATGAACGAAATGAACAAGGGGATTACTTATTTTGCGCCTCATTTCAGTAAATAATGCTAAGGGTTCATATCGTTTTGCTATGGCTGCTGGCGCTGGTCCAATTTAATTCGGTCCGTGCGCAAGTACTTCCGGCTTTTGGCGCAACGCGCGCCGGAACGACAGGCATGCAATTCCTCAAAATTGGTCCCGATGCCCGATCGGCCGGATTATCAGGGAATTTTGTGGCCTTGGTGAATGATGTGTCTGCTGTCTATTGGAATCCGGCTGGTTTAGCATTACTCGATACCCAACGGTATCATATTCAGATGGGACAAACCCAATATTGGGCCGACATAGGTATAAGCTACCTCAGTGCCGTACGCCGATTTTCAGGGGGAAGCGCCCTCGGTTTGAGTGTGGTGGGACTCAACAGCGGTGAAATGCCTGTCACGACTGAGTTTCAGCCATTTGGTACGGGCGAAACCTTCACCGCCAACAGCAGTTTGGTAGGGCTCACCTATGCCCAGTCCCTCACCGATATGTTCTCTTTCGGGATCTCAGCCAAATGGGCACGGGAGAATCTGGCGGGCGTGGTTACCCAGAACCTCCTGACGGATTTTGGATTTGCCTATCAAATTGGCCTAAGAAATGCCACATTAGCCGTTTGTGTATCCAATTTTGGGGTTAATGTTCGTCCAGACGGCAGTTTGCAGCGCCTGCGGTTGACGGGGCGAGATACCCTTACCGAGTTTGAGGAAATATCCGTACCCGCTCTTTTCCGGGTCGGACTCGCATTCGATGTCTTGAATCAGGAAAGCCACCGCATCCGGGCCGCTGTTCAGCTTAATCACCCGACCGACAACCGCGAAACATTAGGATTAGGAGGGGAATATGCCTACAAAAAGCTGTTGTTTGCACGGATGGGCTATGAATTGGGTGTTGATGAGGCACTCTTGCCATCATTTGGCGTTGGATTTGTATTGCCCCGACGATTTGGTGCACTTCGGCTCGACTACGGCTTCAACAACAAAACCCGTTTGGGAAGTGTTCATCGTTTTACCTTAGGTATAGCCCTGCAATGAAATCCATAAAATCCACTGTTTTACTGGTATCCTTGTTGTTTTTAAACGCGGGATGCGATTTCCTTTTTGGTAGTCGCGACGACGAAACGGTGAACGATGTACTCAAACAAGGCGCCATCGACCCAAGTTTGACAGGAGGTGTAGTAGGCTATGTCCCGATTCTGCCGGTTTGGTCGGGTTTCGAGCGACCTTTAGACGTGTTTGTGGGCTATGATGAATTGGTGTATGTGGTCGATTCGGGCGCAGCCACGCAGGGCTTGTGGGTACTGGACCTGAAGGGCGATCGTCAACAGTTTATTCCGATTAAGGGTGCCAGCAAAATGACCCAAGATCGCCGCCTGCGAACCTATGTACTGGGTAGGGTGGATGTGGATGTACAGGGCGAGACCTATAATTTACCGGCGGTTTATGTGCTTCAAGGAACAGGAACCAGCTCCTACACCTATATCGATACCCTAATTCACCCGTTCAATGATAACTCTCGAAGCAATACCGCTTTTCGGGGGCTATTCGATGAGCAGGTTGAATTCACCGGCATTGCCAGCACGCACGACAACGGCTTTTACCTGGCACGCCGCGGCCCCACCAACATACTCACCTCATTAGCCCTTCCGGATAATGCCCTGTTGGTTTATCGTCCCGACGGCAGCCAAAATGGAGCGATGCGCAACCTCAACCCAACCCTGTCGAGCCTGCGCTCGGGATTGAACTTGTCGGGCCTCGCCAGTTTTTTGGCACCGCCCCAGTTGGTGTTCGGAATGAGCAACTCTATGGACTTCATCATGCTTCAATCGGCACCTGCAGCCGAATACAAGGTCCTTTGGATCCGTCAAAGTGAAAGCCCAGAGAATGGAATCAGTTACTTTGAAAATGGCACGCTTTTGAACTTCGATACCAGTCGGGCTTCACGATTTTTGTATCAGAGCTTTCGCTTTGGTCACCCATCGGATGTTTGCGTGGCACCCGATGAGACAGGTTATATTTTTATAGTTGACCGGGAGCGCGATTCATTATATCAGTTTACCCGCCTGGGTTTTGAAGGCGTTAACCCGCCCCCTGCGAGTGGACGCACCAAGCAAATCATTGCATCCTTTGGCGGTGGCGGCTCGGGGCCATTTCAGTTCCGTTCACCCAACGGGGTGGCCTACTTTCGCAGGGTTGTTTATGTGGCTGATACCGGTAACGGGCGGATCATGCGCTACAAACTGAGCACGGACCTGGAGCGGTAAAAAATAATTACTGTATTTTACCACTGCATATTGCCGTTCTTGCACCCCATCTACGATTTAACGTACCTCCCTTCACGATTTAGCGTACCCCATCTACGATTTAACGCCATGAATGTGCCTCATTTATCAATTATCAAAGTCCCGTGCATCCTTTGGCTGGCTGTTATCGGATTTCTGTCCCAGGTTCACCCTGCCACCGCCCAAGAATCTGTTCCAAGCCCAGGCCCCCCACAAAAGCGCGCTGTTTGGATCACGGGGGCCACTTTGCACCTGGGAAACGGCGGTGTTTTATCCCCAGGAATGATCGGTTTCTCCGAGGGGGTTATCCAGTATGTAGGCTCAGGTGCTGAAATACGCCTCGACCCATCCCAATCCGACATCATCGATGCATCGGGTTCGCACATATACCCAGGATTTTTTGCATTCAACAGCATTCTCGGTCTCAACGAAATTGATGCAGTTCGGGCCACACGCGATGACGCCGAAACAGGGGCCATCAACCCCCACGTTAGGGCGCTCATTGCCTATAATACAGACTCTCGAGTCATTCCCACCGTGCGCAATACGGGCGTTTTACTCCAGCAAATTGCTCCACAAGGGGGATTGGTGAGTGGCCGATCCAGTGTGGTTCAAATGGATGCTTGGAATTGGGAGGATGCAGCGGTGGCCGCCGATGAAGGGATCTACGTCAACTGGCCTTCACTCAGGGTTTATGATGCGCCTTGGGCACCTCCCGCCGAAGAGCAGATGAAGTCGACCCAACAAACCCTTGAGCAAATTACACGATTGTTCGACGACGCCCGCGCCTACGCGCGATCACGCAAGCCCGTTGACGTACGAAAAGGCAGCGATGCAGCCTCATCGGTCGATGTTAACCTCGTTTTGGAATCGATGCGCCCTCTTTTTAACGGACAATCACGTTTATACGTTCGGGTCGATGAGGCGCGGGGGATGCTCTCAGCCCTTAATTTTTTCGCTTCTCACGGCATCAAGCCCGTTTTGGTGGGCGCAGCCGAGGCCGATGAAGTCCTGGGCGAGTTGAAATCGCGTGGGGTGATGGTGGTATTGGGCCGAACGCAGTCACTTCCCAATCGTGCCGGTGATCGTGTCGACGCACGCTACCGCCTTCCTTACCTCCTCGACTCCACGGGCATTTCATTCAGCTTATCGCTCGATGGCGCGTGGGAACAAAGGGTACAGGTTTTTCAAGCTGGGCAAGCCATCGGATACGGCCTACCCTATGAGGAGGCCGTTCGCGCACTCACCCTCGATGCGGCACGCATTACGGGAGTCGATGCACGTTATGGCAGCTTGGAAGTGGGTAAATCCGCCACATTGTTTGTATCGGAGGGCGACGCATTCGAATTGATGGGAAATAAATTAAGCCATGCCTTCGTCGATGGCCGACGCATGAGTTTGGGCGACAAACAAAAGGAACTGTACCGGAAGTTCTCCGACAAGTATGGTGTCGATCGGCCAGAGTAACGTTTTTTGGCAGACTTGAGCAGCAGAAATGGAATGCCCGTGGAGTCGAGGAGGTTCGGGTCTAAAATGATACAGAGCGGGATTATTTCGATTGCTCTTTAGGGTGCTCTGCTTCTTCTGCCATCAATGGTCGGAGCCATTCATACCATCTAAGCATTTTGCGCATATCACTGAGGTAAACCCGCGCCTCGTCGTAGTCGGGCACCACCCGAGCAAACAACGACCGGATCTCCTCTTCATTGGCCTGGTGCGGATCGATGGGGTCGGGCGAATAAGCATCCCCCCACATCTTTTCGTAGGTCTCCGACAAAGAAGTTTCGCCCGATTTAGTCAACAGCATGATGTCACCCAACGATGCAACCCGCGTTGATGCCGAAAAAAACATTCGTTTGCCGGGTTCATTGAGCGATTCCATGAAGTAGCCCGAGCGGGAGGTCGACAATACCCGAAAAAGACCATGCTTGCCAGCAATATGTACAAGACTTTTCCAATTCACATTCATGCCTGCAATAATAAGGGAACTGCACGGCCCCAACAACCTATCCCTGATGAATCAGGTCCTTTTTAAATCGTTTTTTGTAAACTTCTATCTCATCAGCCATTTCGTAGCAGCGTTTCTGATAAAAAATCCGCATTTGCCGTTCTTTTATGAGTTCACCATAAGTGGAATCCTTGTTTTGGGGCTCAAAAACCAAATTGGATGAATATTGCAGATCAGCCTCGCTCATCTTGGAGGTATCTTTTGTGAAGGGATAGTCGAGAATCTCTTCTAATCGGAGCAGCAACTGAAGGTCACATTTACCCCCATGAATGATCCGATCGATGGTCGGCCGAGACACCTCCAGTCGCCGTGCCAGCTCGGCTTTGCTCATCCCCCGCTTCTCCCGAATTTTATCAATGAGATTACCTATATTCATTTTATAGGTAAATTTCTCTTAAAAAATCAGGCTTCAGCTTTGCATAAATGGCATAAAAGCGTTACACAAGTGTAAAAAATGATGGGTTTTATGCACCCCGTTCGGCCGCTGACTGAGATGAGAATCTATCGAAATCGAATCAATCAGTAGGGACGGCCGTTGGCCCCACTCATGTCAGTAGGGACGGCCATTGGCCCCACTCATGTATTGAAGGAACGCACGATTGGCCACGCGATGCCCACCCGGTGTGGGGTAATGACCGCTGAAATACCAATCGCCTTGGTGCGCCGGACAAGCCCTGTGCAGATCGGCAAGGTCTTGGTAGATGACATCTACCGGTATGTCACAACCAACAGGCGTGATGAGTCGAGCGATTTCAGCTTCGAGCTCCTGACGACTCAGGCCTTCATAAACACGTAAAACTTCGTTCACCGCAGGTAAGTCGGGCTGCGACAAACGCTCTTTGCACAGCTGTTGGATTTCTTCCAATAGGGCGGATTGGTTTCTTGCCTGCAACAACGAAACAGCAGCCTGAAAGGCGATGAATTCGCCCAGTCGGCTCATATCAATGCCATAGCAATCAGGATACCGAATTTGGGGAGCCGAGCTCACGATCACGATACGCTTTGGTTGCAGACGTGCCAGTGTACGGATGATGCTCTGGCGCAGGGTTGTGCCCCGAACAATCGAATCGTCAACCACCACCAGGGTGTCGATCCCTGCTTGAATGATGCCGAGCGTGGTGTCGTAGACATGGGCCACCAGGTCATCGCGTTGCTGTCCGTCGGTGATGAACGTACGGAGCTTGGCGTCCTTAATCGCTACTTTCTCCATGCGGACACGGCGGCCCACCCACTCCGTGCGTTCTTCTTCGCTCGCTTCTGTACCCCGCTCCTGCAACAACCTAAGGGTATCGGCCTGCAGATGACGGTTTAACTCTTCCATCATTCCATAGAAAGCCACCTCTGCGGTGTTGGGGATGTAACTGAAAACGGTATTTCTGAAATCGTGGTGGATGTGCTCCAAAATCCGAGGCACCAGCAAGGCCCCCAGTTTTTTGCGTTCGGCATAGATGTCGGGGTCGTTGCCCCTGGAAAAATAAATGCGTTCAAAACTACATGAACGGCGTTCTACCTCTTCCGAGGCATGGATGCGATGCAGGGCATAACTGCCATCCGGATTGATGATGAGGGCATGACCAGGAGGCACTTCTCGTACGTCGCTTGGCTGTGCGCCAAAGGCGGTGAACAGCGGTGGCCGTTCGGAGGCCACCGCCACGACCTCCTCATTGGCATAGAAATAAGCCGGACGAATACCCGCAGGATCGCGCAGCACAAAAGAGGCTCCGTGCCCCAGCATACCCGCCATCGCATAGCCCCCATCCCAATGCCGCGAAGCCTTGGTGAGTACCTTGGCCAAGTCGAGTGCCGACTCAATTTGCGACTGCACCCAGAGCGCGTCGTCGGATTCTGTTGTGAATTGCCGCCCCAATTCCTCATGCTCCAGGTCTAAAAAATGACCGATGTTCTCCATGACCGTCACCGTATCGGCCCGCTCCTTGGGGTGTTGACCCAGATCCACGAGTCGACCAAACAACTCGGGGGTGTTGGTCATGTTGAAGTTACCCGCTACCACGAGGTTCCGGGCTCGCCAGTTGCTTTGGCGAAGAAAAGGGTGACAGGTCTCAATGCTGTTTTTGCCATGGGTACCGTAGCGCAGGTGGCCCAACAACAATTCACCGAAATAAGGGAGACGGGATTTCAACGCATCCAAATCATTGGGAAGAGCCGGATCCTGTCGCCTCACCTCATCCAAATTCGCATAGATTCGGTCGAAAATTTCGCGGATGGGCTGAGCCGAAACGCTGCGGGCCCGGCTGATGTAGCGCTGCCCCGGACGCATATGAAGCTTAATGCTGGCAACCCCCGCCCCGTCTTGTCCGCGGTTGTGCTGCTTCTCCATCAAAAGATAGAGTTTGTTCCAACCATAGAAGGGGTTTCCGTATTTTTCCCGAAAAAATGACAATGGCTTGCGCAACCGAAGCAAGGCAATGCCGCATTCGTGGTGTAGTCCGTCGCTCATTCCTAAAAACTCTCGGGTTGACCGTTCACGCGATCAAAGGTACACAATATCCGCGCAGAAATAGACGTTCCTTACCCATGCACCTTCACGAAATTCGACCCATTTCAAACATCAGAAGACGCTGGCTTTTGCTTTTATGCACGCCCTGGTTTATCCATTTTCTTCCGCCCGCTATGGCTCAGGTTCCGGTCGGACAATGGCGGTCGCATCTACCTTACAGTTCGGCAACTTGCCTTGAAGTGACTTCAGAAGCGGTTTGGTGCGGCACCGAGCACGGGCTGTTCCTCTATGACCTCGACGACCAATCGATTCAAATTCGGTCGCGCATCGACGGCATGAACGATCAGAACATTCT
>VGGT01000046.1 GCA_016868485.1 Bacteroidota bacterium | reverse complement strand
GAACGGGAAATCCTCGAAAAACTCCGCGATTCATCCAACTTTAAACCAGAAGAGTCCACCGGCCGGAGACAGGGCTTTTTTGAGCGGATGCGCGAATTTTTTACTGAATAGAATGTTTTCCGGGGTCAATAAAACCCAACCCCCGAACTCCCGAATCGATCAAAAGCAGCCCGTTCGAGCATCTCTCTGTGATTGGGGTGAGCGATTTCGATGAGTGCGGCTGCTCTCTGTCTCAAACTTTTGCCGTATAGATTCGCCACACCGTATTCGGTAACAATTTCATGCACGTGAGCACGGGTCGTCACGACCCCGGAGCCGGTTCTTAAATGGGGTACGATTCTTGATATGCCTGAACGGGTTTGCGCCGGTAGTGCAATGATGGGTCTGCCACCTTCCGACAGACTTGCCCCACGAATGAAGTCCATTTGTCCGCCTACCCCAGAAAAGATTTGTTCGCCCATAGAGTCGGCACAGATTTGTCCCGTTAGATCCACCTCAATGGCAGAATTGATCGCGGTTACCTTCTGATTTTGTCTGATCACAGCGGTATCATTCACGTATGCTACATCCAAAAGCATAACCGAAGGATTGTCGTGAAGGAAATCATATAAGTTGCGTGATCCCATCACGAATGTAGATACAATTTTGTGGGGGTGTATTTTCTTCAGGCGGTTGTTAACCACACCCGCTTGAACCAAAGGAAGAAGTCCGTCGCTAAACATTTCTGTATGAACACCCAAATTTTTGTGGTTCATTAGACAGCCCAGAACGGCGTTGGGTATGCTGCCAATACCCATTTGAAGGGTCGCTCCGTCATCGACTCGTTCAGCGATATGCTGCCCGATGGCAATTTCTATGGCATGGGGTTCGCCAGATAAATGCTCAGGTATGGGAAGATCGCAATTCATCCAGGCTGTAAATCGAGATATATGAATCTGTCCGTCGCCATGCACGCGGGGCATTTGCTGGTTCACTTGCGCTAAAACAACGGGTGCCATTTCTAGGGCAGCTAAGGTGGCCTCTACAGATGTGCCAAGCGAGCAAAATCCATGAGCATCGGGTGGCGACACATGGATCATGACGACGTCGGGTGTAAGAACCCCACGGCGAAACAGCTGAGGTATTTCACTTAAGAAAACCGGTATATAATCGGCGTAGCCTTTGCGTACTGCCTCCCGTAAGTTGGAGCCCACAAAGAAGGCACCCACTTGAAAATGCTCGGCCTGATGAGGCAAGGCGTAAGCGGTGCTGCCCTCCGTATGTAGGTGGTGAATGCGAATGCCGCTGAGCCTATTTCCTGCTTGTGAAAGTGCTTCGGTCAACAATGTCGGGGTTGCAGCCGCACCCTGAATGTACAGGCGTTGTCCGGATTGAATGTACGACACGACTTCTGTCGCTGTAGGGCAAACGGGCATATGGTTAAATAGAATGTTTTCCGGGGTGGATCACTTTTTCACAAATCCCAGATTTTCACAGTCGCGGTAGGAGGGGTGAACCCGAACGAAGGTCTTTTGGCGGGCCGTAGCGTACCAAGCCTCCATTTTCCGGAGTTTTTTCATGCCTAGGGCCGTAGCCTGGATGCGTGGATAGTCTTGCTTCATATTGGTGAGGTGCGCTTCCGAGCGAGACTTTAAAAAAAGGATCCGGTAGCCCTGTCGGCCGTCCCTCGAGGCATAGGGTTGGGGTTCGCTGTATTCTCCGGGCTTTAACTTCTCAATAGCGAAGTAAATTTCCGGGCTTAACTGTTCGGGGGTAAACCGACTCGTGGCATTTTCTTCATTCATCAGCATGCCACCGCTGCTTCGGGTTTCGTCGTCCTGTGAATAAAGCCGAACAGCATCGCCAAAGGGTGTGTTTTCCTTTGTGATGCGCGAACGGAGGGAGTCAAGTCGTTTACGGGCATCTTCCATTTCCCGACTTCCAGTGGGTATTTTAATCAGGATATGTCGGCACATCAATCGCTCACCCCGACGTTCCATCAACTCAATGATGTGGTATCCAAACTTGGTTTTCACCACCGGTGAGATCTCCCCTGGTTTTAATCGGAATGCGGCCGCCTCAAATTCAGGCACCATCTCGCCACGTCCAAAAAAGCCGAGCGAACCACCCTCTTGCTTCGACCCTGGATCCTCCGAGTAGAGCGTTGCTAGGGTAGAAAAGCGTTCTCCCTTCAGAATTCGTTCCCGAATCCCATTGATTTTGTCGAGCGTTAGCTCCTTTTGAAGGGCACCAACTTCCGGGAACACCACAATTTGGCCGATCTCCAATTCCGCATCGAGGTAGGGGATGGAGTCGTGGGGAACGCTTTCAAAGTACTGACGCACCTCTTGGGGTGAAATACTGACATCGCCCGATAATTTATCCTGCATCCGTTGAACCAATATTTGCTCCTTGATTTGTGGGCGAAACTCCTCCCGAATTTCCGCTAGCGTTTTCCCATAAAATTCCTCCAGCTTCTCGCGTCCACCCACCATAGAAGAGAAATAGCGTACACGGCGCTCCAATTGATCGGCCACCTCCTCATCACTCACCACAATCGAATCCACCTCCGCTTGCCGGAGCAATAATTTGTTGTTGATTAACTGTTCCAGGATCACACATTTCATTCTGGGATCGGGGAGGTTGTCTTGCCCCAGCCAATTGCTGTACTCGGCTTCAATTTCCGATTTGAGGATGATTTTATCGGCCACTACCGCCATGATTCCCTCTGCCACCTCTTGGGGCAAAGTTTGTGCATGTACCATCCATGCAGAAGAGGCCCATAGGACGGTGCTGACCACCGATGAACAAAAAAACAAGCGAATTCGACGCAAAAGCAAGGACATAAAAAGAAGTTAAGGTGCGAATTCTACGATCTGGTCTTCAATGGCTTTCAGTTTGAGGTCTTCGTAGTAGGCCTGCAAAAAACGATTTCTTCGATCGGCGCGAACCATTTCGCGGATACCCTCCAATGCATAAGAAAGGGGGGCGGTTTCGCCAGCGGGCTTCCATTCCCGAACCATTAAATAATGCACAGCCGAATCTTGACGCACCATCTGGGTTTGGTTGAGGGCACTATAAGTAAACGCATTTCGGGTGGCCTCTGGTACATCAGCGAGCAAATCGAGCGGATTACGCCAAACCGTATCGTTCAGGTGACTCATCCAAGCAAACTGCAGGCAATACTCATCGAGAAGCTCCAGACGCTTAACAGCCCGCTCGCGCATCAATAAGGATAGCTGAGCCTGTCGCGGTGCACTGGCATCCACACGCACATATCGTCCTTTAATCAGCGGATGAGAAAGCCGAAACAAATCGGCATTTTCGCGATAGAAGCGTGCGATTGAGACGCTGTCAGGCTCTAATTCCGTTGCCTTAGCCTCCAATAATTTGTCTTCGAGGCGGTGGCGCAATAATGTTCTACGGTATTGCTCCAATTCTACGGTAAAATCACGTTCCCTTCCACTGAGTTCATCGTCGGCTGCCCGTGCGATCAGTTGTTCACGAATCCAAAAATCGACAGCAGCAATACTATCACCAGCATTGTAGTTTTCGGGCAGTAAATCGATGAGTTCATCCTCATACAGTGCCGCATCGCCTACCCGCACCAAGAGCTGCCGGCCCTGCTGCTCCTCTGCGCCGCATCCAGTCAATACCCCAAGCAACAGACCGATCCAGATGAAATATCGTGTACCAATCAACGCGGAAGAATGCTTTGGAAGACATCGCGACGGATGTCGATTTTGTATTTATTCTCGAGCGATTTGACCCACTCCGTTTCCAATTGCTGTTGGTAGTCGGACGTCACCAATCCCCTGATTTCTGAAAGCTCCTTATAGCCTGGAGGGATCAGTCGGTTGATGCGCACGAATACTTTTTGTCCGTTGTGCACCAAGTCTGCACTAAGGCCTTTTTTCCATTCCACCAATGAGAGCACCTCATGCGCCTGTTTTTCAAGCTTGCCTTCGATGATGCGTAAACTCAAAGGATCAGCAGCGTTAAAGGTTTTCAAAAGAACGGCAGATGTGTTCTTTTTGCTTTTAATGGCCTTGCGGACGGCTAGGGCAACAGAGTCATCGCGACAAACATATACAGCACCTTCAATTCGATCGCCATATCGATAACGCTCTCGGCGTCCCTCGAAAAATGCTTTCAGACCGGTTGTGTCATTCACCGCCTTCGACCAAACCAATTCGTCGGTCAGGTCAAAAAGCAGGATGCCTTCGCGGTACTCTTTCACGAGTGATCTGAATTCGGGGTATTTGCGTTCCAATTGAGCATTTTCGTAGGCCAAAAGACGTTCATCAGCCCATTCGCGGTAGGTGTTGCGGAGATACATGCCAAAATCGCCACTGCCCGGCGCTCCCTTATTCTCATTGAGGTATTGAGCGAAGTCCAATTGACGAATTACAGTATCCGCAAAAAGGCATAAAACAGGATCGCTTGGACCAGGAACTGGTGGTTCCCAAGACTTATCCCGGAAACTGTTTTCTGAAATGGTGTTGATGAATTGGGATAAAGCCGCATCATTTTCTTTCCAGCTGTACTCTTTCTTTAATTTGGCCAGCAAAGTCGATTTGTTCCGGTTCGCGCGACTATCACGAGCGATTTTTGCCTCTAAATCTGCTTTCGACTCTTCTAAGCTTGGAATAGCCTTCAAATCAACCCTTTTCATGATGTGCCAGCCGTATGCAGTCTGTATGGGCTCGCTGATGTCTCCATTCGCCTTAAGCGCATAAGCCGCATTTTCAAATTCTGGCACCATGCGACCGGTGCCAAAATAGGGCAGTAAACCCTTACTGCCCGATGAGGATGGATCTTCGCTGTACTGTTTCACCAGACTATCAAACGACTCACCCGCCTTGATGCGCCGGTCAATCTCAAAAATTCGTCTGCGCGCCGACTCCTTCACCGAGTCACTATCGGCAGTTCTGCTCAACAGCATTAAATGGGCAACCCGTATTTCCCCTCTTGCCGGGCGTTCGTCGGTCACCTTCAATACATGGTAACCAAATTGCGTGCGGAAAACCGGGCTAACCCCACCAATCCGCGTGTTGTAGGCCATGTTTTCAAAAGGATAGATCATGCGAAATGCGGAAAAATAGCCTAAATCACCCCCGTTCTCCTTGGCAGAAGGGTCCTCCGATTTTTCACGAGCCAACGATTCGAAATCGGCCCCGGAAATCAATTGCTTATGAATTTCCACTGCTTTATTATAGGCCACAAGACTATCGGCTGGGGATGCATTTTCTTCAATCCGGATCATGATGTGGCTCGCACGGCGTTCGATTTGACTTCTTTCGAAAGCCTCCCGTAGAAGTTCTTCCCCCGTATCCTTATCGCGCAAATAAGGTTGCGCCAGCTGGTCGCGGTAGTTGTCAAACTCTCGACGAAATTTGGCCGTGGTATCCATTCCGCGCGCATAGGCTTCCCGAACCTTCAGTTTAAACTTCACATACAGACCCAGGTATTCCTCCAATTCCTCGCGCGTTGCCGCCTTCTTGCTGTAATTGTTCTTGTTGAAGACCGATAGGAATTCATCGACCGTCACATCTGCTTGGTCGACTGTAAACAGCACCCGAGCATCGTCTTGACCGGGCTTCTGGGACAGGACAGGCGATGACGCCAAAATGACCATCAAGCCCGCAAAAAGCAGGGCCCGGAGGCGATGTTGGCACAGAATGCTGCGAAGAGTGATCGATGGAAGTGTGTGCGAGCTCATAATCATAGAGATAAATTAAAGATTCATTTCGGTGGATGAACGCCGAAAAACAGGCGATTTTTTTAAAGAAAGTGCAAAAATAAGAAATAGTGCATTCATTGGGGCAAAATCGGAGCTACATGTCAAATAACCCATTCGGTTCGAGCAACCCATTCGGTTGGAGCAACCCATTCGCCTCAAACAACCCTTTCCGTTTTTTGGCCGATATGTTGTATCCACGCCTTTGCGGTGGTTGCCGTCGAGATCTTTACACCGGTGAAAACTATGTTTGTACGCACTGCCTGTTGGAAATGCCGTTTACCCATTACCACCAGATGCCTGACAATCCACTTGAGCGCATGTTTCGCGGCCGAATCCCCGTGTATGGGGTCACTTCCCTATTATTTTTCAACCGTGGGGGCATCGCACGCCAGCTATTGCATCGGGTAAAATACTTCGGAGATACCCAAACGGCCGTTGCTATGGGTCGACTGCTGGGTGTGGCACTGCGCGACTCGCCTTTCAGTGAATGCGGTGCAGTAGTGCCTGTGCCCCTGCATCCATCCAGGCAAAGGACTCGGGGGTTCAATCAAAGTAGCCTCATCGCTCAAGGCGTACATGAGGTTATGGGAATTCCCTTCCATGACGATTGGCTGCAGCGGGTGGAGGCTACCGAATCGCAAACACGAAAATCACGTGAAGCGCGTTGGGCGAATGTGGCAACGGCTTTTTCCGTAGGAGCCTCTGTCTCGGGCTGTGCCGGCAGGGTGCTGCTCATCGACGATGTCCTCACCACGGGAGCAACCTTAGAGGCAGCTGCTCGCGTGCTGATCGCCGCTGGTGCAGGGGTCATGCTCGCGACCTTAGCCTGTTCCAACCGATGAATTAATTATATTTGTATGATGATTGGAGTGAACAATGCGATGATTGGAGTGAACAATGCAAAGTCCAGAAGCAGCAGCATTTTTTTGAGGTTGATGATTTTAGGGGCTTTGATGACCCCGATTTTTTTGCAGGCATTGCCCTTGCCGGCATTGCCCTTGCCGGCATTGCCCTTGCCGGCATTGCCAGCGGTCGTTTTGGAGGCACCCCCTTCAAATCAACCAGTTAAGGCGGTTTTTGCTGTTGGTGAGTATCTTCGCTATCGATTGCATTATGGCTTTGTTGATGCAGGGATCGGTGAACTCAAAGTCATGGATGAGCCTGTTGTGTTGAGGGGTCAGCCCTGCTACCACATCGTGGCCACCGGATCAACAACCCGTTCTTTTGATTGGATATATAAAGTGAGGGACCGCTACGAGAGTTATGTGACCATTGGGACTATGGTTCCACTGCTCTTCAAACGCGATATTTATGAAGGGGGCTTTGTCTACCGTGATTCCTACGCTTTCGATCACTCCACCCGGCGTGCCACCTCAGATGGCAAGCAGTATTTGGTGCCAGAACATGTCCAGGACATCGTATCTGCGTTTTATGCGGCTCGCTCGCTCGACTTTTCACAAGCGGTGGTTGGACAAGTATTCGAGCTTCCGCTGTTTCTCGATCACGAAACCCACCGATTTATTTTCCGATTTAAGGGCCGAAGAACAGTATCAACAGACGCAGGCAGCTTCCGGGCCTTAGTTTTTATGCCGGTTGTCATGAAAGGACGCGTATTCTCGAGTCAGGATGACCTCGTTGTGTACATATCAGACGACGAAAACAAAATTCCCTTGCAAATCAAGGCCAATATCTTGGTAGGATCAGTCAAAATGACATTAACCGAACACCGGGGGTTGCGTCACCCCTTAAGTTCAAAGATATCCCGTTGAACTTTTTTGACCCACTAAGGTTTCATTAGGTAGAAAATCAATAAACCAAACGATCAACTTAAAATAAAGACCCATGCCTTATCCCGAATTCATGGTAACGCCCATGCGCAAGGACCTCACAGAAGCAGGATTTCGTGAATTGAGAACCCCAGAAGAAGTTGAAGCAGAATTCAAAGAAGCCCAAGATACCCTGTTGGTGGTTGTTAATTCTGTGTGCGGATGTGCGGCAGCGAATGCACGACCTGCTGTTAAAAAAGCCATTCAAAACGAAAGACGCCCGTCGCGGCTCACTACAGTCTTTGCCGGTATGGAACTCGATGCAGTGTCGCGTGCTCGTGAATATATGCTTCCCTATCCCCCATCTTCACCCTGTATCGCATTGTTCAAAGGCGGAACTCTTGTTCATATGCTGGAGCGACACCACATAGAAGGGCGTTCTGCTGAGCTCATCGCTGAAAATCTGGTAGGGGCCTTCGAACAACACTGCGCTTAGCAAGCTCAAAACAAGAAGGCAGCAAGCCCAATACGAGAAGGCACCAAGCTCAATACGAGAAGGCACCAAGCCCAATACAAGAAAGTATGCCGTTCGTTCGGCCACCTGGCCTTAACTCAGGATTATGGGCATTGATCGAGCTGGCGAAGCGCACTGTTGTAGCCAGCGTCGAACATTCGATCGCCCATTCCTAAAGAGAATAGGTGAAATGCTTGCATGCCTTCAGGAACTATATACACATCACATAAGCCGATCTCAGGCTCTATATTCGATTGAATAGCGATATTCAGTACACGCTCCAAACTTTGGAGCCAACTGTCTGATTCTCCCGTTTCGTGAACCGGATTAACATTCACGCCCACAAGTCGGCTACACCTGGGTCGTATGAGATGGGCTGGGAGATTGCAGGTGATCCCCCCGTCTATAAAGAGTCGATTGCCCATATTGACCGGCTCAAAAAGCAGCGGGATGGCACTGGAGGCCAAAAGCGCAGGAATGAGCTCGCCACTATTGAATACCTGGTTTTTGCCGCTGTTCAAATCTGTAGTGGATACGAACAATGGCAAACCAAGCTCCTCAAAACGACGCGCCTTTAGATGACGGGTGAGGGCACGCCTAAGACCCGATTGACTGAGAATACCGGAAGTTTGCCAAGAAAAGCGCAACAAATTGATGTTCTTCTCTCGATCAAATATATTCTTAATGTCTGCCGGTTCACGACCTTCGGCCAGTAAGGCACCAATAATGGCGCCGATACTGGTTCCGGCCACACAGTCAAATTGCCAACCACGCTCAAAAAAGGCCTGGAGCACCCCCAAGTGTGCATATCCCTTCGCCGCTCCCCCCGATAACACCAGGCCGGTCGACATGGTCGATCAGGATTCTTGTTCTACGGGCTGACTCGCTAATTTTTCCCTCAATTTCTCTCGGATGCGTTCTTCGAGTTCCATCGACAAATCGGGGTTATCGCCCAGCAGTTGCCGAACCCCATCGCGACCCTGGCCCAATTTGGTTTCTCCATAGCTATACCAAGAGCCACTTTTCTTGATGATGTTGAGTTCAGTCCCCAGGTCAATAATCTCACCATCTTTAGAAACCCCACTGCCATAAACAATGTCAAATTCGCATTGGCGGAAAGGGGGAGCCACTTTGTTTTTCACTACTTTAATCCGTACCCTATTACCGGTCACTTCCATTCCATCTTTGAGCTGCCCAATACGCCGGATGTCCAATCGAACCGAAGCATAAAACTTGAGGGCATTGCCACCTGTTGTCGTTTCGGGGTTTCCAAACATAACCCCAATTTTCTCGCGCAACTGGTTGATGAAAATGCAGACACAGCCCGTCTTATTGATACTTCCCGTTAACTTTCGAAGCGCTTGCGACATCAATCGTGCCTGTAGCCCCATTGATGAATCGCCCATCTCACCTTCAATTTCCGCTTTGGGAACCAGCGCGGCCACACTATCGATGACTAATATATCGATGGCGCCAGAACGAATCAGGTTATCAGCAATTTCCAACGCCTGTTCACCATTGTCGGGTTGAGAAATGAGCAAGTTTTCCGTGTCGATTCCCAAATTCTCCGCATAGACCTTATCGAATGCGTGTTCTGCATCGATAAAAGCCGCTATTCCACCCTTTTTTTGGGCCTCTGCAATGGCATGCAGCGCAATAGTTGTTTTACCGGATGATTCTGGGCCGTAAATTTCTATGACTCGGCCTTTAGGGAACCCACCTATGCCCAATGCGATATCGAGGCCCAAAGACCCAGACGGTATGACCTCTACCGGGACTACGCGGGCATCGCCCATTTTCATTACGACACCCTTGCCGAATGATTTCTCCAGCTTTTCCATGGCCAGCTGAAGGGCCTTTTGCTTTTCATTAATTGCGTTCATAAAAATGTGGTTGGGTTTTAAGATTCAAAAATAGGGGTAAATGAGCAGGGGAAGTGAACCGATATGCGTCAATTATTAGCACAAATCAACGAAGCTGTAGTGACATCTTTTGACACATAAAATTCAATATTTCATGGTTAACTTTCTAGGCTAGTTTTCAGGACAACGTCCACTACCAACGTCCACTACCAACTTCCACTGGCGCCGCCTCCACCCGACATTCCCCCGCCGAAGCCGCCCCATCCTCCACCAGATCCTCCTCCAAAACCCCCGCCGAATCCACCTCTGCCTGTTGGGAAGAAAATTGGCCCCCCCATACTACGGCCGCGACCCGAATAGGTGGCTCGTCCGCCACCGCCCCCTCCTCCAGCGCCACGGGCAATCAAGAGCAACAGGATAACCAAGATGGCAAAAGAATAGGGCAGACTCCTTTTGAGATCAGCCCAAAAATCGGAGTCTGAACCTTTCTTTGCCTGATATGCGCCCGAAAGTACCTCAGTGACCCGATATATTCCCGCAGTT